>CAZOZU010000317.1:0-3198 GCA_964584355.1 uncultured Rikenellaceae bacterium | reverse complement strand
GCCAGCGGGTGGGATTATGGCCAGGAATGGCACGGATTGCAAATCCGCGCCAGCGGGTGCCGATTTGTAATCGGGGCTTTTTATATTATTAATTATCTTTATAAGAAAAAGCATTCTAATGAAGATTCATAATTATTTTCTGCTGTTTGCACTTGCCCTGATGCTTTCGGAATGCAAGCCGGAAACAAATTGCAGCAAAATCCTTGATGACATTGAAATGAGCTGTAATAATGGCAGTTTCAGAGAAAGCGCGAAACTTACTGACTCTTTAAAAAACACTTGTCCCGATAATCAGTTGCTCATCAAAAAGGCAGATTCACTCCTTGAAATATCAGAAAGAGTCATCCTTGATTTCCCTTATAACAATGCCGAGATAAAAAGCGATATTGAAAAACGACTTGGTCGCTCAATCACAGACAATGAAATAGAAACATGGGAAAACAGGAGATGGCTTGAGTACAAGTATATCAACGGCGAAAAGCGGTATTTCGACAGGGCAGCTTCCAACCTCATGCTGCTCAGGATGTTCTATGAAGATAAAGTATCATGGTCAGCAGCAAGAAGCAATGATCCTGATATGCTTTTCAGACTTAAACATACGGAGGAAATAATAAATGCTGCCGGCAATAAACCTGATCCGGTATTGCCTGCAGATATGATCATTACATTTACCCTCACCGTTGATCCGGATGTTGTTCCGGAAGAGGAAGTGATAAGATGCTGGTTGCCCTGGCCAAAAGGAAATCATACACGGCAAAAACCTCCGGAATTAATTCTTACTTCAAATCCTGATTATATAATTGCACCCGATACAATGGTGCACCGATCAATTTATATGGAAGAAATTGCTGAGAAGGGATCACCGGTTGTTTTTGAAATTAAATATAGATATCAGGCGTCAGGTCAATACTTTAATCCGCAGATGATAAAGAATGTACCTTACGATAAAACATCAGATATGTATACTAAATACACTTCCGAACAACTACCCCAGATCTGTTTTACCGATAATGTCAGAAGACTTGCTGATTCTATTGTCCTTCCACAGGATGATCCTGTTACTGCTGTCAGAAAAATCTATCTCTGGTTCAAGGAAAACATACCATGGACTGGAGCACTTGAATACTCAATAATGCCGAATATTCCAGAATATGTAATCAATAACCGCCGTGGTGATTGTGGTATGCAAACTCTCTTATTCCTTTCAATGCTAAGGTACAGGGGTATACCTGCAAGATGGCAAAGTGGCTGGATGATGCCGCCCGGCGATGAGAACCTGCATGACTGGTGTGAGGTCTGGTTTGAAGGCACAGGCTGGGTGCCTATTGACATCTCATACGTCCTGCAAAATTCTAACAGTCAGGCTCTCAGGGAATTCTACCTTTCGGGAATAGACTCATACAGGCTCATTGTGAATGATGGTATCAGCGGCTCCTTTTACCCTGAAAAGAAGTTTATGAGAAGTGATTATTATGATTTTCAGCGTGGCGAGGTAGAATGGAAAGGTGGGAATATTTACTATGATAAATGGGACTACGAGATGAAGGTCGAATACCTTAAACGATCAGGATATAAATAATGATGCGATCTGGTAAACAGAAAATGAGAGAAGCCAGGCTACAATAGTAGTGTACAACACGACAAAAATAGCCCATTTCCATCCTCCCGACTCACGTTTTATAGCTGCAACCACTCCTATACACGGAAAATAGGTTAGAATAAAGAGCATAAATGAAAATGCAATAAGCGGAGTGAACATTTTATTTCCCGACTCGTCCTGCTGATTCTGTATCTTCTGAACCAGGTTGACATCATCATCACCGGTTTCGGGTAAAAAGAGCACACCAAGGGTACTTACCACAACCTCCTTGGCAGCAAATCCCGATAAAATACTCACTGTAAGCCTCCAGTCAAAACCCAGCGGTTTCATCACCGGTTCCAGGGAATGTCCTATAACTCCCATTATTGACTTACTTTGCTGTTCATTCTTTTTCTCCGTAATAAGTCTGGCCACAGCCTCTTCTTTCCGGGTGTCAACAAGAATGGGATCCTGGTCCCGGGTTTCTTTCAGATCCTCATAATACTGTTCTGTTTTAATGACCTCTGTATCATAATCTTTGGAGAATTTTACATCTCTCGGGAAATTACTGAAGAACCATACTATTATTGATGCAACAAGTATCACACCTCCTATTTTCCTCAAATACAATCCGGTCCTGTATACAACATGCTTACCAATACTCCTTACTGTCGGAATCCGGTATGGAGGCAGTTCCATAACAAAAGGTATCTCAGCTGACCTGAAAAGAGTTTTCTTTAACAATATTGCCGAGAGAATAGCTAAAAGAGCACCCAGGAAATAAAGTATTAATAGAATGAGACTCTGATCTTTTTGAAAAAAAGCACTTATGAATAGTATATAAACAGGAAGCCTTGCACTACAGGTCATAAAGGGAGTTATGAGCATCGTGACCAGACGATCCTGGCGACTCTCAATTATCCTTGTTGCCATTATTGCCGGGACATTGCATCCGAAACCCATGAACAGGGGAATAAATGATTTTCCGTGAAGCCCGATCTTATGCATAAGCTTATCCATGATAAAGACTGTTCGCGCCATATAACCGGTATCTTCCATAAAAGAGATAAACAGGAAAAGAATGATGATATTTGGCAGAAATACAATTACAGCTCCCACCCCACTGATAATACCGTCGACAAGAAAATCCCTCATGATACCCGGTGCAAGTGAAGATGAGGTAATCTCGGCAAGATTCTCCACGCCTTGTTCCATCCATAGCTTAGGGTAATTACCCAGCTTAAAAGTAGTAAAGAAGGTAAGCCACATGAAAAGAATAAATATTGGGAATCCCAAATATTTGTTTGTCAGGTAATTATCAACGATCTGGCTTTTTCTCAGTCTTTCAGTACTACTTACTTTTAATGTCTCCTTAAGAGCACCGGCTATGAATCCGTACCGGAGGTCAGTAATGGTTGTCTCCAATGGTTCGACAAATAACTTATCAAGTCTCTCTGATTCTTTTGTAGCTGTCTCAATAATCTCCTGTGAATTGACACAACCCGCAATATCCCTTGTAAATTCCCTGTCATTCTCCAGCAGTCCGAGTGCAAGATATCGTGCGGCAATAATATTGGTAAAGCTCCTGTTCTCTTCAATCTTTATCTTCGATTGAATTT
>CAZOZU010000316.1:0-3205 GCA_964584355.1 uncultured Rikenellaceae bacterium | reverse complement strand
CTGACAAAGACAATGGAATCTTTACAGGCGGTATGAAGAGTGTTTTATCTTTAGGATTTTCAGTTAATATGCTGAATATCATCATGCACGATATCATTAATTTTATCAGGATCATATATATGAAATGCTTTTGTATTTGAAAATGCAAAGCTAATTTTCTGGTTCAATAAGGCAAACTATTTCAACCAATTTTTTGAAAATATCATTAACAGTATTACCTTTGTATTAAAGTTTGAGCTATGTCCGATAAGGGTTATGAACAATTACAAGTATTGAACAAGAAGCTCGATGAATTGTTAAGTAAATATCATAATCTTAAAACGGATTGTATCGATCTTAAAAGCGGGAATGAAGAACTTAAGAATATGCTTCAGGAACGTGAGACCAGAATAAAGGAATTGGAAATTAAATACGAAAGGGTAAAATTATCAGGAGCATTATTGGGTGAAAGTGAAAATGCTTCAGTGGCGAAGAAGAGGATAAATGAACTTGTGCGGGAAATTGACAAATGTGTTGCTCTTTTAAATAGATAAAATATAACAATGGATGATAAGCTTTCGATCAGAGTTAATATAGCGGACAGGTATTATCCATTAAAGGTAGAAAGGGAAAACGAAGAAAAGATAAGGAAAGCTGCCAGAATGATAAATGATAAAGTGCTGCAATACAAGCAGAGATACACTGATAAAGATGTACAGGATTTTTTGGCGATGGCAGCCTTACAATATGTGATAAAACTCACTGAGGAAGAGGAAAAACTTGAAAATGATTATCTCCCGGATACCATTAAAGAACTGATACAGAAAATAGATACGGTTCTTGACATAAAAGAGTAACGGCGTTCTTTAAAATATAATAAAAATATTGCCCGCACTGTTTCTTCATTCATTTTTGAAACTCAACAGTTAAAACTTTGGAGCGATCCTTAGTTCAGTAAGAGCAGGCCTCATCCCGAGCAATCGGGATTCCCGAGTACTCGGGATCAGTGGAAGTTCGACCTGGAATAGGAGCTCCATCCATGTAAGATATGGGGTTTTAAAAAGCTGAAGGAACTTTGCGGGTTTTTTATTTCTGGGTACTGGGTACTGGGTACTGGGTACTGGGTACTGGTTCCTGGGTCCTGGGTACTGGTTCCTGGGTCCTGGGTCCTGGGTCCTGGGTACTGGGTATTAAACACCTGACGCCCAACCTAGCACCCAGAACCTAGCACCCAGAACCTAGCACCCAGAACCTAGCACCTAGCACCCAGAACCTAGCACCTAATATTAACTGACATTTTTAAATCAATATATATGAATACACTATCAATAATAGAAATGAGCGGCGGACTGATAATTGCATTCTGTGCAATATCACTGGTGCTTGGCTTCGGACTGTCATATCTGCTATGGATAACGGCGCTTAGAAATAAGAACCAGAGATCTATTGCGGATGCAGAGACTGAAGCGGAAGTGATACGTAAAGAGAAAATTCTTCAGGCTAAAGAGAAATTTCTCCAGCTTAAGACAGAACATGAGAAGGTAATAAACGAAAAAAATAGTAAAATAGTTCAGGCAGAAAACAGGATAAAACAAAAAGAACTGACTCTTTCACAGAAAATTGAAGAGACACAAAGACGAAAAAACGAAGCCGATGCTATTAGAGAAAACCTGAATAGCCAGCTTGCCCTGATCGATAAGAAATCCGAAGAGCTTGAAAAGCTACATCGCCAGCAGGTGGAACAGCTTGAAGCAATCTCGGGTCTTTCTGCTGAAGATGCTAAAAACCAGCTTATTGAATCACTCAAGGAGGAAGCAAAAACTGGTGCTATGTCATACATCAATGAGATTCTTGACGAGGCAAAAATGACTGCAAACAAAGAGGCTAAAAGGATTGTGGTTCAGACAATTCAGAGGGTTGCCACAGAACATGCTATAGAGAATGCAGTTACTGTCTTTCATATTGAGTCGGATGAGATGAAAGGCAGGATAATAGGACGTGAAGGACGTAATATACGTGCACTTGAAGCAGCAACGGGAGTGGAAATAATTGTTGATGACACTCCTGAGGCAATTGTACTTTCTGCATTTGACCCTGTTCGCCGAGAGGTGGCACGACTGGCTCTCCATCAACTGGTTACTGACGGAAGGATTCATCCTGCAAGAATTGAGGAGATAGTGGAAAAAACACGAAAACAGGTGGAAGAGGAGATACTGGAGGTAGGAAAGAGGACTTCCATTGACCTTGGAATACATGGACTGCATCCCGAATTAATAAGGTTGATAGGTAAAATGAAATACAGGTCATCCTATGGACAGAACCTGCTGATGCACTCGCGTGAAGTGGCCAATCTTTCAGCAATCATGGCTGCTGAACTTGGACTGAATCCAAAACTTGCCAAGCGGGCAGGATTGCTTCACGATATCGGTAAGGTACCTGATGATGAACCGGAATTACCACATGCTATATTTGGAATGAAAGTGGCTGAAAAATACAAGGAAAAACCAGAGGTATGTAATGCGATAGGTGCACATCATGATGAAGTTGAAATGACTACTCTTATTGCACCTATTGTTCAGGTTTGTGATGCTATATCGGGTGCACGTCCCGGAGCACGCAGGGAGGTTGTTGAATCATACATAAAACGGTTGAAAGAGCTTGAATCACTTGCGCTTCAGTATCCTGGAGTTATGAAGACTTATGCGATCCAGGCCGGCAGAGAGCTGCGAGTTATTGTAGGTGCTGAAAAGGTATCTGACAAAGAGGCTGAAGGACTCTCTCTGGATATTGCAAAGAAGATACAGGATGAGATGACCTATCCCGGGCAGATAAAGATAACGGTAATACGGGAAACCCGGGCCGTTAATTATGCAAAATAAAATTGCATTAAATTTTTATAGAGGCGTTGCATGCAACGCCTCTACTATTTTTAAATAGTTAATTTTATTATCTTTGGTTTCCCAAAACAAACCGAGATCAATGTCGAATATAAGAATACTAAATATTGTTGGCGCCAGACCTCAGATTATTAAGGCATCAGCAATAAGTCGAGCAATAAAGAAATATTACCCTGATACAATAACAGAAATAATTGTCCACACAGGCCAGCATTATGATAAAGAGATGTCGACAGTTTTTTTTGATGAGCTTGAGATAGACAAACCCGACTATAACCTAGGTGTTGGTTCTGCCAGGCATGGAAGACAAACTTCAATGATGATAACAG
>CAZOZU010000315.1:0-3212 GCA_964584355.1 uncultured Rikenellaceae bacterium | reverse complement strand
CCTGTTGCCCTGATATCCGTAAGTGAGTATCCGGTTATTTGTTCAACACGGTCATTGGTCCAACTTACTTCCCATGAACCGTCTTCGTTGACCTCGTTAATATAGATTAATGCATCAACCTCATTAATCATGAATGAAAGAAATTCGTTTCCTCAAGAGCAGACTGAAGATCTTTTTTAAGTGTGTTAGTGGATTGTTTCAGACTTTTAACCTTATCTCCTAGCCGGCATATTTCATCCAGAGCCTTTTCCAGTTTACCGGAATAGTCAGGTAAAATTATTTCGGGAGAATCATCATCCTGTACTTCTCCCGTTGCAGATCCGGGATTTTGGGATTTGATATCCATCTCATTATTTTAACAGCTAAATTACGAGATATTAATGAAATATCCTCTAAAAAATCACCTTTTTAGGGGATAATAATGAAGATATGATGTCGGTTATATCATTCAATGAATTATTTAGATTTTATACCGGAATATTATCAAGGTTGTCTTTTTATGCTAAAAAATTAAATATTTTGATTAAATTCCCAAATAATTATAATATATTTGGAAAATAATCCCAAAATGTAAACATAAAATGATTTATCGTGAATTATCCGGGATCATAAAGGACAAATCAGATGATCGTAAAGCAATAATAATTCTGGGACCAAGGCAATCGGGGAAAACCACTTTGCTTAATTCAATGTTAGAACACTCAGAAAAGAAGATAGTATGGTTTAATGGTGATGATACCGATATACGACAGATATTTGAGGAGCCTTCTTCTACAAAAATCAGAAATTACATAGGGAATGTTGAAGTTGTAATATTTGATGAAGCACAGCGAATCCTGAATATTGGTCTTTGTTTAAAGATTATTACAGATAATTTTCCTGGTGTAAAAGTCTATGCATCCGGGTCATCAGCCTTTGAACTTGCCAATAAGATAAATGAACCATTAACAGGCCGTAAGTGGGAATATACCTTGTTTCCCATCTCCTTTTCAGAAATGGTAAGGCATCATGGATTATTTGAAGAAGAGCGTTTACTTGATCATCGGCTTGTTTTTGGATATTATCCCGATGTAATAAATTCGCCAGGTGATGAAAGGGATATTCTTAAAGCATTAGCCAGTAGTTATTTATTTAAGGATATTCTAACTTGGGAGCGAATTATGAAGCCTGACCGGCTTGAGAAATTAGTTCAGGCCCTGGCATTTCAGATAGGGAATGAGGTTAGTTACAATGAGCTGGGGAAGATCTCCGGATTAGACAATAAGACTGTTGAAAAATATTTAGTCCTCCTTGAAAGAGCCTTTATCGTTTTCAGGTTGAATTCCTTCAGCAGAAATCTAAGGAACGAACTTTCTAAAAGCAGAAAAGTATACTTTTTTGATAATGGGTTACGCAATGCAATAATCAATCAGTTTAATCCGATAGGCTTAAGGAATGACGAGAGCGCTCTCTGGGAAAATTTTCTTGTCTCCGAGCGATATAAATACATTGAATACAATAGACTGTACTGTAATCGATATTTCTGGCGTACTCAACAACAGCAGGAAATTGATTACATTGAAGAAAAAGATGGTCTGCTGTATGCATGGGAATTCAAATGGAGTAAAAAAACAAAAGCAAGAATACCTTTGTCATTTGCAAGAGCTTATCCGGATTATAAGTTTGAACTTATTAATACTACAAATTATAAGACGTTTATTTATAAGGCAAAGGACCCTAATTGAAATTTTCAAATGCAGGTTCCTCCTGTTTTTTTTATTTGTTGAATTTCAAAGTTAAAAAACTGGCTGAGCAGATTCTCCTTCAATTTTGTACAATTCTTTTTAAAATCACCTTTTTAGGGGATTGACTATAAAATTTCCCGGGGTTAAATTTAATCCAGGTCATTGAATATTATGCCATATACTAAATCTTTAATTAATTCTTAATGACATGGAAACGATCAGGTTATTAATTATAGTTACAATCTTGTTTTGCATCTCAAATGTTTTACGGAGACAAAGTTCTTTTGTCAGTTTTGGAGGAACCTCTTCGGGTACGGGAGGTACAATAAGTTACACTGGAGGCCAGATTGTTTTCAGTTCGGTAAATGATGAAGGCGGATCTATCAGTGAAGGAGTACAGCAGGCATATGAGATATTTATATTTACAGGGATTAATAATTCTGAAATGATCCTGCCTGAATATTCAGTTTACCCTAATCCGGCATCTGAATACATAATAATAAAAACAAATGACGAAGAATGTTCAGATACAAGATATCAGCTTTCAGATCTTGCCGGAAGAATATGTGAATCAAATGAGATTAAAAGCAATGAGACAAAGATCTATTTAGGTAATCTTAAACAATCATTATACGTGTTAACGATTATAAAAAGCAACTTTGTAACTATTTCCTCCATAATCATTAAAATAGAATAATTATGAAAAAGATCATTATCTCTGTTATACTTTTATTCTTTTGGATTGTACTATTATCCCAGGCTCCTGAGAAGCTGAGTTACCAGGCAATCCTTCGTGATACTGAATCAAAACTGATCGTAAATCAGAATGTCGGTATACAGGTTAGTATTATTACCGGGTCACCTGAAGGAAGTTCAATTTATACTGAGACATATGATGCCAGTACAAATGAAAACGGGATGGTGACAATAGAAATAGGAAACGGAACACCTGTCAGTGGGACATTTTCAGCAATTGACTGGTCCGGCGGCACTTATTTTATTAAAAATGAAGTGGATCCTGAAGGAGGGGACAATTATACAATCACCACTGTCGGACAAATACTGAGTGTTCCATATGCTCTTCATGCCACTACGGTTGAAAATGAGTCACAATCACTTAGTTTAACCGGGTCCGAATTAAGTATTTCGGGTAGTAATAGTGTTGATCTGACAGATATCTCACTTAGCGGCTTCATTGAAAACTTTGGTATCACTGAAACAATAAATACAGGATCTGTTGTACCTGAAAGAATTTTCCTGGTAATTACGGCTCAATTAGAATATTATGATGGTGAATGGGAAGAATATGGTGCCACATGTACAGTCAGATGGATTGACAATGATCATGATGGTCAGGGAACTGTTATGATAATTCCAAGTATGGAAGATGAAGTGACCTGTTTTATATCTGAAACAGATTTGATCGGCAGGATTATTACTTATGATAATAACGCCGAGTATATAGATTTTCATGTAGATATTTCAGCC
>CAZOZU010000314.1:0-3217 GCA_964584355.1 uncultured Rikenellaceae bacterium | reverse complement strand
CCCTTCTTTAAATATTCTTATAAAGCTGATGTCGCTGGTTTCCGTTGTCTTTGCCGGACTGACAGTCGCCTTTAGCATTTTTAGTTAACATATTGAAACAGGATATAATAGTGTAGAGGCTCCTTCTTTGGAAGCCTCTTCGCTATTTTTATACCTTTGTATAATATAAAATTTAATAAATGTTGTTGCCTGATCTGTCCGATATTAATGTTGCATATAACCGGATCAAAGCTTTTATCCACAGGACTCCGGTTCTTACCTCCAGTCAGCTTGATGATATCTTTAACTGCAGACTTTTCTTTAAATGTGAAAATTTCCAGCGTGTGGGTGCTTTTAAATTCCGGGGAGCGACCAATGCTGTTAGATCACTGAATAGTGATGAAAAGGGAAGAGGGGTCATAACACATTCATCTGGCAATCATGCAGCTGCTCTTTCTCTTGCAGCCAGGATGAATGGGGTTAAAGCATTGATTGTTATGCCTGAAACAGCTCCGGTAGTAAAAAAGAATGCTGTGGCAGCATACGGGGCTGATATTACTTTTTGTAAGCCAACTCTTAAGGCACGGGAAGAGGCAACAAAAGTTTTAATACAAAGAACAGGAGCAACGCTTATCCATCCTTATGATAATTTTAACGTGATATGTGGCCAGGGAACTGCCGCTGTCGAACTGCTTGAAGATATCATTGACCTCGACATCATTATTGCACCAATCGGAGGCGGAGGATTGATGAGCGGTACATCAACAGCCGTTAAAAGTATTAACAATAAAATAAAGGTAGTAGGTGCGGAACCGCTCAATGCAAATGATGCATGGAAATCGTTTACCTCAGGGGTGCTGACACCATCCGTTAATCCTTCAACAATAGCTGACGGGCTGCTTACATCTCTCAGTGAACTGACCTTCACCATAATCAGAAAAAATGTTGATGAAATATATACTGTCAGCGAAGATTCCATAATAGAATGTATGCTGCTGGTCTGGGAGAGAATGAAAATAATTATTGAACCATCTTCTGCAACAGTACTTGCTGTTATCAGGGAGAATCCAGGTTATTTCAGGGGTAAAAGGGTAGGGCTTATTATAAGCGGTGGAAATGTTGATCTCCGGAAGCTTCCATTCTAGTTTCTTTTCCTCAACCAGGCCGCAACAGGGTAATGATCTGAATACTTTATCCTGGAAATTTCAAAACAGGTGCTTTCCAGAGCGTTATCATAAAGGATGTAGTCTATTCTGTTTGCAGGGTAACTTCCCTTATAAGTGAATCCGGCTCCATAACCTGAATTGACAAAAGCATCATTTAATCCATTTCTTATTTTCCTGTACGAATATGAAACAGGTGTATCATTAAAGTCACCAACCACGATTACTGGATATTGTGACAGATTGATCTGTGCTTTTACCGATTGTGCCTGAACAGCTCTTAAAACAAATCCTTTTTTAAGGCTCACAGAGATATTTTTCATCTCATCAAGAGCCTCATTCTCATTTTGCGATGTCATCTCTTCAAGAAATGATTGTTCCATCCTTCTCAGCCTGTATGACTGAAGCTGGTTATTAAATATCCTGAATGTATCCTGATCAACAATTATATCAGAAAAAATTGAAAGGCTTGAAGATCCCGGATGGATAATCTCTCCTCTTCTTATTATTGGAAATCTGCTGTAAGTTACAATACCATAATATTGATCCCTGCCGCTGCCAATAACTTTCATATGTGAATAGTATTTTCTGCCAAGAGCACTTTTTATCATTGCATCTTTCTGAGATGGTACACCGGCAATATAAAATTCCTGAAGACAAAGAATATCAGGTTCCTGGGCTTTAAGAAAATCAATTACTTGCTTTTCCGAATTTACATTATCTTTTTCATAAGCATTAAAAAGCCTCAGGTTATAACTCAGAACCTTGAAAGTATCCTTTTTGTCACCGGATGGTTTCCCTAACCTGAGGTAATTTGAGAGATGTGTAAATCCAAGTGCAATGATTATCACAGAAATGAAAGCTTCATATTTCAACATAGCTATCCATGTAATTACCAGAATAATATTCACAAGAAGAAGGTAAGGATAGGCAAGTCCGAAAAAGGCAGGTATAATAAAAGTATCAGGATTTATGTGTACTGACAGGTATGATACAAGCAATGAAAATCCGAAAAACAGATTTACGGTCAATAACAATTTATATAGGATTTTTTTCAAGTAACAATCATATAAAAACTAAAATAGCTGAAATCGTCTAAAAAAAATACCTCAGGATTATAAAATTTGACAAGCATAAGGAAAGATTATATAAAACCTGGTTTTTTAATGATCAGTTCTTTTTCTGGCTTTCTTTGAACAGAATTTCTTTTTCCTCTTTTGTCAGGCTGTCGTAACCCCCTTTTGATATTTTTTCAAGGATCAGGTTAATACGTTCCTGGTGTTCAGCTTTCCTTTTATTATACTCGTAATCGGTAACAGGTTTTTTATATTTTACTTTAAGTTTCGTGCGGGGTTTAAACAGAGTGACAAAGAAATCAATAACTCTGTTGATTCCCCTTCCAATATCATATCCTTTTCTCAGGTTCATAGTGTAGATAAAACCAAACAATGCACCTCCCATATGAGCAAGTTTACCTCCTGAATTCACTGAGAAATCCATAACAGTTGTGAGTACAAATATTGCCAGGGCTATATATTTTATCTTCACTCTTCCAATAAGAAAAAGGTTAACAGTATAATCGGGCACATAAGCGGCAATCGCAATAACCACTGCCATGACGGAAGCAGAGGCACCGAGAGCAACAGATTCATTTACAATACCTTTGAATGCCGGGAATATGTTGAATGAAAGGATATAAACAATCGCACCACTTAAACCTCCGAGTATATAAACTGCAATGAGCTTTCTCTGATCGAGATATTCAAGAAAGATCCTTCCAAACCAGTAAAGCCATAGCATATTGAACAGAATATGCCATATATCTTTATGGGTAAACATATATGTTATTAATGTCCAGGGCTTTACCAACAAAGCTTTAAATGATGAAGGAACGGAAAAAAGATTAAGTGTAATTGCCGGAATGGCAGTATTACTTATGAGGAATCCGATGATTGCAGTAATGGCAAGCACAAGAAAAATACCAATATTTATGTAAATAAGTAAGGTAAGATTGCTCCCGGTTTTGAATGTTTTTCTGATATCCTTCAACTTCACCATTGAACAACTCCGGTTTT
>CAZOZU010000313.1:0-3219 GCA_964584355.1 uncultured Rikenellaceae bacterium | reverse complement strand
CGGGATTCAGTTCAATCGATTTAGTATAGTTTTCTACAGCCGCCTCGTAATTACCTGCCAGCATATAGGCTTCTCCCAGACTATCGTATACATTAAACGATTCCGGGAACATTTTAACATTGAAACGGAACAATAATATTGCTTCATTTAGCTCATTATCGGCTATTAACCCGTATCCCAGTTTATTTACCTGATCTTCAGTAAATAATACCGCCCTTTCATTCAGCGATTTTTGTTTATAATAATACCGAACCGCCTCTTCAACACCTTTGTTTTTAAGTAATGAAAAAAATACCTTATCAATCCTCCTGTCGATCCCAAGATAATCAACAAGGTCCCTCTTCGGATTCCTGCAGATGTAGATCGGTCTGTTGTTCTCATGAGGCATGCAATAGGGATTTGTAAATACTGTCTTTCGTTTAACGGAAGTAAAAAGATTCTTTAGTTGCGATTCGGTAAAGTTGATACAAATAAATGAGTCCTTATCGAAAATATTCCTTTTATGTATCTCAAAATAAAACCATCCGTGATTTGAAACGGGTTCCGGCAATCCATACTTGTCTTTATAAAAATGAACCGCACTTGCTATACCCTAGTTATTTGTTAGAATTCCGATTTCCGAATTATGCGTTCTGCCCTCCGCATGGAATACACCGGCTATCTCCGAAACAAGTTCCTCCCAGCCGAAACGCTCGGCGAAATGATGCGGTAAGACTGCAAAGCTCCAGGTTTTCATACTTTACTCCTGCATTGGTATTGAATACTTTCACATAATCAACCAGACGATTAACCGGTAAAACGGGTACCATAAGGGGAACAATAGGCAGGCTCAACAAAACAAACAATAACGGAACAACAATTCTGCTTTTGACTTTCTTTAAGTTTTCTTCCATTTGTATTGCCCCAACGGGCATCAAAACCGCATACATAGGTATCAGAAAGTAGTATTTGCCCTTTATTAAAAAATACAAAAGAAACAGAAAGATATACATGATGCTGATGAACCTGAATTCTTTCCACCTTCCATTAAACAATAGAAGGTACAATCCTGCCATCCATACAGGAAATGTAAAGGGATTGTTCGGCAGAAACTGATTCCAAACGTACTCGGGGAATGATGCTGCATAGGAAATACCCCCCGGATAGTTCGATGCAAAATCTATGAAATACCAATCATTCTTATTTTGCCAGATTATAAACGGTATGAGAAAAACAAATGCTATAATTCCCCCAATCCATATCCTACATGTTCTAAACTCATTGAATCTACCGGCTAACAGTAAGGAAACGACAATCGAAAGACCGAAAAACAGTACGGTAAGCAATATTGCATACTTTCCACCTTTCAATTCTTTTGTTATCAGGCATGAAAGAACCATTGCTCCGGCCCCGGCCGATGCCGATGCAAGATGAACCGTTTTAAGCGAATACCCCAGTATAAAAGTGAACAATCTTAAGTACAGCGGAGATAAAGGCAAAGTATCCAGGTTGGTTAGTGAAAATTGATCACCTATACATATGTAATACAATTCATCCCGAAAATATCCGTATTCGGGCAGAAACAGGTGAAAAGCGATTTTCAGAATCACCAAATACAGAATTATTGCACACCGGCTGTGCAAATATCCGATATTCATTACCCGGCCAATAATCATCGGTTAAATGACATACTTGTGATTACAGCAGCTATCGCCCTGCATCAAGGTCTTATCCCTGATCAGTTTTATCTTCGGATTGAAGCCTTCAGCCCAGGCATAATCAGCCCAGCAAACAATTGCATAACCGTAATCACCCATATTTCTTTCTCTAAATGTTGATGCCCAGATATACTCCGTTACATTCAACTTAAAACACCGGTCCGTATCTTTAACCACTTCTTTGGTTAAGGTATATTCATATCCGCCTCTGAATTGCTCCACATAAGAATTCAGGTAATTGCTTCCATATTCCTCCGCTTGTGATTTACCTCTTAAAAACAACCTGTCGGATGAATACTTTTTAAGCAGTCGGATAGACTTTTCCTTACCAAGTTCCTGTTCCATTACTTTTGTCACATCCATTACAATTTCATAGCGGTTGCGCATATAATACCTGAAAGTGAGTTGTTTGTCGTAACCGGTATCAAATTTATGGCCGGTTTGATACTCTTTATTTGAAAGACCATTTTCACTTAAACCCGACAAAGCTTCTTCCAAACACACAGGACAGTGCGCAGGCGGAGACGGTTTTAGCAATAAAACCTCTCCTGCTTCCGGTAAAATGCCTTTTGTTTTCCATATTAATTCCCCGTTTTTTGTTATTATTTTGAAAAAACAGACAATATCATGATGTTACATTTTTCATCAACTGCCGGTAGGTTCAATTGACTTGGTTTCAACCATAAGCATTACCGTCCTCTCCGCTGCCCTTGGTCTGTGAAGAACACCTTTTGGAATAACGACTCCCTGATTAGGATACAACTCAATTGTACCGTCGTCCAGATCAATTAACAACTTTCCTTCAAGAACAAAGAAAAACTCATCATCGTTATCATGTTTATGCCAATGGTATTCTCCTTCAACAATGCCAAGCCTTACAACACTGTCGTTTACCTGAGTCAACGATTGATTAAACCATTTGTCCTTTGTACGATTTACCAGTTCGGGTACATCGATAACTTCCAGGTGCTTGTACTTAATATCAAGCTTTGTAACATATTTGTATTTCTCTTTCATAATTGCTTATTTGATTCCCTTAATAATGAAATCGTCAATCAGGGTTAACAAGGAATTCGGACCATTATCCATACTATCGGCGGTTGTAACAACAACCAATTCCTTTTCCGGGATAATCAGGATGTGTTGGCCCGAAATCCCTATGGCAACTATCGCTTTAAGTCCCGGTATGGTTTTTGATTCACCCAACCACCATAAGTATCCGTAGTTAAAACCCTGATCCGTTTCTATTTTATAGGTTGTTGACTCTTCCACCCATTCTTCCTATACGATTTGTTTTCCGTTCCATTGACCTTTATTCAGAACCAATTGTCCGATCTTCAACATATCTCTGGGCGCTAATGCCAATGAACCAGACATCAAACAATATTTGTTATTCTTAAAATCCGGCCAGTAAAAACTCTTTATTCCCATTGGTTCGAACAAGTTTTTATATGCAAAATCCTGAACCGAACCGTTTGTAGTATTTGCAATGATTCCGCTTATCAGGTCGGCCTGCGGATTT
>CAZOZU010000312.1:0-3219 GCA_964584355.1 uncultured Rikenellaceae bacterium | reverse complement strand
TGTCGATTTTATTATGGCAAATGCAAAAGATTTGGATGACCTTGTTGTTAATAATCATATAAAGCTATATGTAAATAATTATACCTTAGATCTTGCTGCCGAAGGAAAAAAAGCTATCTGTGAGTTGTTCAGGATTGCAAATGAAAAAAGAGTTTTACCGGAAATACCGGGGAAAATATTTCTTACACCAATAAATTGATTATTAGGTAATTATATTTAAAATAGATGTTATGAAAAGTAAGTTGTTTCCTCTTCTGATATTGCTGATCATATCTCCTGGGATTATGGCTCAGCATGATAAAGTAACTGATCGTATCATTGAGGTCGGCAGAACAGATAACCGGACAATGCATCATCTGGATGTGATATGTAACCATTTTGGCGGCCGTCTTGTTGGATCTGATGCTTATGAGAATGCAGCATTATGGTGTGCTTCTGAGTTTAAAAAATGGGGCATGGAAGTTATCATGGATGAGGCTGGTACAGTACCTGTTGGATTTAACCGTGGACCATGGTTCGGACGCATGCTCTCAGAAAATGGCATGATTCTTCATTTTGCTACTCCTTCATATACTGCCGGTACAAAAGGTGTACAGAGGGGGCATGTCCTGATGGAACCAAAGACAAGGGAAGAATTTGACCGGATGAAAGGAAAACTAAAAGGAGCATGGGTTCTTATTGGCGGGAAAAACAACGGCTGGCCGATTGACTATTCACCTGCAGGTGATTCTGCTAGGGCAGTTATAATAGCATATAATGATTCAGTAATGAAGGAGGATCGTGAAAATATGAGACGGAATTTTGGTGACATGCCCATGCGTCCACCGGGACAGGAACCTCCGGCCACAAAAGAAGAACCGGCTTTGTTCTATCGTGAGATGTGTGAAGCAGGAATACTTGGCGTAATCCAGTCTTCAGCGGTACCGATAAGGGCACTTTATGACAGGAAAAATATCGACAGGATGACCTTCGATAATCTTCCTACTGTATGTGACATTAAACTTGATGAACGTCAGTATGAGATAATTGAAAATATGGTGAAAGAACGCCGCTATTTTCTTCTTGAGTTTGACATCCGCAATCATTTTAAACCCGGTCCAATACCATATCATAATGTTATAGGAGTCATTCGCGGGACTAAATACCCGAACGAATATGTGATGATGGGCGGACATCTTGATGCTTTTGATGTAGCAACCGGAGGAGTTGATGACGGATCCGGTATAACACCTGTGATGGAAGCAGCACGTCTTATGCTGACAGCCGGAGCTAAACCAAAACGTACAATTCTTGTATGTTTATGGGCAGCTGAAGAATTCGGCCTTTTCGGCTCAAAACACTGGGTTGAATCAAATAAGGACAAACTACCCCATATATCAAATTATTTCAACCGCGACGGAGGTCCAACGGTGTTGACAGGATTGACTGTGCCTGAGGCAATGTACAACGACTTTGACAAAGTGTGCGAGCCCCTGAACAGGATAAATCCTGATTTCCCATTCAAATTGAGTAAAAGAACACGGCCTCCACGTCCAAAACCAACAACAGCAAGGGGATCTGATCATGCATATTTTGCGATGAATGGAGTCCCCACCCTCTCATTTGAATCATCTGATTCCAAAGGGTATGATTTCAGTTATGGAGAGATATGGCACACGGAGAATGACCTGTATACCAAGAGTATACCTGAGTATCAGGAGCATACCTCAGTGGTAATTTCAGTTGTAGTATATGGTCTGGCAAATCTTGATCATCTGCTTTCAAGAGAAAACCTTTATGCTGAAGAATAGGAAAAAATAAACCGGGGAATAATTAATAATGTAAAGTAATATGAAAATAAAGGATCTTGTACTGAAAACCCGATCATACCGTCGGTTTGATGAATCACATAGAATTGAATACAATCTGTTTGAAGAACTTATAGGGTTGGCCAGACTCTCTGCCTCCGCATCTAACAGGCAACCACTAAGGTTTGTGATCTGTAATTCACCCGAAGATTGTGAAAGGGTTTTTCCTTCAGTAGCGTGGGCAGGATATCTGAAGGACTGGGATGGTCCGGAACCAGGTGAAAGACCTTCGGGATATATAATCATACTGGGAGATAAATCAATCACGGATAATTTTTATGTCGATCATGGCATTGCAGCACAAAGTATAATGCTTGGAGCAACAGAAGCTGGTTTGGGAGGATGTATGATCGCCTCAATAAAACGGGAACAGCTTCACAACGAATTGAAAATACCTGAACAATATGAAATCCTTCTTATTCTTGCTCTTGGTAAACCTATTGAGAATGTTATAATTGACGAAATAAAAGAGGACAATATAAAATACTGGAGAGACAGTGAAAAAAATCATCATGTACCTAAACGATCTCTTGATGAATTGATACTAAAACTGTAAATTGAACTTCATTTATGAAAAGGCACTCTTTTATATCGCTTATTCTTTTTCTGATAATTAATTCCGTATCAGGACAGATTCTTAAAGATGCTGGTTCGTGGATCCTCTTTCATGGTATTGTTATGGATGCCGGAACCCTTGACCCTGTTGAAGGATCACAGATTATGATAAACAGGATTTTTTCTTCTGTAAGCGATGACGAGGGGAAATTTGCATTCCATGTTAACAGAGGGGATACAGTCATTTTCAGCATGCTTGGGTATAAATCCGTTGAACTTCAAATAAGTGATACCCTTTCAGGCCGGGAATTCATAGCAGGTATATACCTTAACACTGATACAGTTGCTATTGGAGAGGTTGTAATTGTCCCGAGACTCACAAACCTCAGGTCGGAGATATTTACCTCTCATCCTGAAACAAACAAGATTATTGAAAATGCAAAATACAACCTGGAAGTATCATCATACCAGGGACGGGTAAGCCAGGGAAAACTCGGAGATCCTTCATTGAATTATGAAGTACTGAGGCAACAACAGAGAGCTGATGCCTATACAAAAGGGCAGATACCTCCTGACAGAATTGTTGGATTAAGCCCCTTAATGATAATTCCGGCAACCTATCTTCTTATGAATGGATTACCAGGCAAGCCGCCCCCAATGAAGCCACAACTTACTGAACAGGAGGTGGATCAGCTCCATAAGAAATATCTGGAAACTATAAGGCAGAGGGAATAAAGATGAGAAGGGGAGAGAATGGACCCGGGACCCAGGACCCAGGACCCAGGACCCAGGACCCGGGACCCAGGACCCAGGACCC
>CAZOZU010000311.1:0-3227 GCA_964584355.1 uncultured Rikenellaceae bacterium | reverse complement strand
GCTTTCTGCTCTCTTGCACCCATCTGCCCTGAAACATTCAGTGTAAAAACTGATATCAGCAGACCAATCAAAATAAATGTCATCTTTTTGGATTTCATAGTGATACTCCTTTCTATAATAAAAATATTTTAAGTTAGTGTTATTAGTCAGATTTACAATGTATTATTTATAATATTAATAAACTCCACATTTAATTTACATTTTATTCCATGTAAAATCAATTTTATTTACCCCAAAACGCTAAATGCTGTACGCTTTAATCCCTGAGTTTTATTAATGAATAAAACCACATCTTATTCATAAATTATACTGTCATTTGTCAATTATATGAAATACAGGTTATTGTTACACGCAAAGATTTTAACAAACTGGCCGATAAAGACGGGACAAGGGTAACCAGGAAAGAGTACATCGACGGTACCGGCGGAACTGAAGTAGTTACATGAGAAAAAGGCCATTAGCTTATTATGCTGCAATCGGTATAATAATAAACCCTGTATCTTTGTATAGAATAAACAAGGAGGGATAGCTATTAAAACAAAATCTTTTCAGGAGAGAGGCTGGCTTAAGCTTGATAATGCCGCGAAACTGTTTCCGGCAATTATGTCAGAAGAGCTTACATCGGTTTTCAGGATTACTGCCACGCTAAAGGAGCCTGTGAAATATTCAGCCATCAGGGAGGCAGTGGAAATAACCTCCAGGAGATTTCCCTATTTCAGTGTCTCCCTGGGGAGCGGAATATTCTGGCATTTCCTTGAGTTTAATAACAAGATGCCTCGTATCCAGGTTGAAGAAAAGATCCCATGTACTGCATTTGCTGCAAAAAGAAGAGGAGAGCCCCTGTACAGAGTGATCATTAAAGGTAAAAGAATTTCGGTTGAGTTCATTCATATTCTAACCGATGGCAGTGGAGCTATGGAATACCTTAAATCCATGCTTTACACTTACCTGGTTCTTCTCGGGAAGAATATCAGTACACCGGGAGAGATAATACTTCCCACGATACCGGTATCTGAAGAGGAGTATGAGGATGGTTATAATAAGTTTTTTCAAAAGCTGCCCCCACCATCTAAACTGGTTAAAGCCTGGCATCTTCCTTTCAAACTTAACAGGAGTCCAAGGTTAAGGGTACTCCATGCGGAGGTCAGTGTTAAAGAATTTCTTGAATTATCCCGCAAGCATAAAGTGTCTGTAACAGAGTATTTTGTGTCAGTCTGTCATTATTCCTTCCAGGAGATATTTAACTCGACGGATGGAAAAAGTAAAAAAAGGAAACGAAAAGTCCTGAGAATAGAAGTGCCGGTTAATATGAGAAATATCTTTCCCACCAGGACAATGCGTAATTTTTCTCTTTTTGTATTGCCGGAAATTGATGTAAGACTTGGAACATATACATTTGAAGAGATATTAAGATCGGTTCATAACCAGTTGCAGATCAGTGCTGATATAAAACAGATATCAAGATTTCTGTCTTCGAATGTCAGTCCTGAAAAACTCTTTATTATCAGGATTATGCCACTGGTCATAAAAAAAATGGTTATTGCTTCAGTCTATAAAGGGCTTGCTTACAAGCGCTGGACAAGTGTGGTAACAAATCTTGGAATGGTGACTCTCCCCGGAGAGATGGAGGATATGGTTGAGTCTTTTGAGCTTATACCACCTCCGCCAAATCCAAATGTGAAGGTGGGATGTGCACTGGTTTCATATAAAGACAAGCTGCGTATAACCATTTGTAATATCACACAATCACGTGAGTTTGAACGGCATATATTACAGCATTTCGTGTATGCCGGTATTCGTGTTAAAATTTTAAATGACGATTAATTAGCAAAGATCATGACAATTTGTATTAATTGTGGTGTCGAACTGGATGATGGATTAAAGGTTTGTCCGCTTTGCGGCAACGATCCGGCAACTAAAGTCGACAAGGACGATATCTCAAATAATTACCCCTCAGGGATTATCCAGATTCAAAGAAAAGAAAATAAAAGGTATCTCTGGGAATTAAGCGGTATAATAGCCTTCTCAGGAATCGCTGTTTGTACAATAGTCGACCTGTTAATAAGTAAAAATCTGAAGTGGTCGCTTTTTACTGATATTTCAATATCGGCAGCCTGGATAATTCTTACACTATTCATGTTCACAAAAAGGAAACCCTTTATTTTAGTCTCTTTAATGATGCTTACTATCATGGCGACTCTTTTTCTGATAGACCTTGTTGCCGGTGGCAAACAATGGTTTTTTCCTGTCGGCTTTCCAATGGTAATCGCCGGATTTATTACTGCCGGTATTATCATTATTCTATATAGAGCTGCCCATTTTAAAGGATTAAATATTATTGCAGCCTCATTAGTAATTTTATCAGGATTCTGCATCATCACAGAAATGGTACTGGACAAATACCTGGACGGCTCGGTGGATTTGCGATGGTCACTCATTGCAGCGATCTCAATTCTGCCTGTCGCACTGATATTTTTCTTCTATCATTACAGGCTTAAAAAAGGTAACAGGCTCGACAGCCTGTTCCATATCTGAAGGAAAAGGAAAAGATATTATTAGACATACAAAGTCATGGAGTAATAGCTGGTTGCCGTAAATAAGGCATATCAAGGGCTTTGTATTATTATTGGCTCGACAAGTATAATGCTTTCGGGCTTGAGGGACTGGAATATCGCCGAGGTAAGTACATGGATGCTTGCATTAACCCACCCCAGGCCCTCCCTCGCCTTCGCGTAGCCGCTTCGGCGAAGCAAGGCCAGGAGGGGATTTTTATATACTCAAACTCTCGAACGATCTAACGATCAAACACCCAAACATTTTAGTATGAAAATTGTTTTTAAAATATAATTTTTATATTTACGGCTTTTAAAAAGGGAAAAAGAGCTATTAATTATTGATAATCTGATTAAAACAAGTACTAATACAATGAAAAAGATTCTTACTATTCTGGTCATTTCAGCTATTGCTGCTATAAGCCTCAATGCACAATCACGTAACGATGTAATTGCAGCTTATAATCAAGGTGCCAAGGCTTCACAAACTGATCCTGGTGCTGCTATTATGGCATTCGAACAGGCGGTTTTACTGGCAGATAACGTTGGTGATGAAGCTGCTGATCTCAAAGAAAAAGCAATGAAAGTGTTACCCGGATTATATGTTAAGGTTGCACTCAATGCCTATAATGAAAAGAAGCCGGCTCCGGAAATCATTGATGCTGCAAAGAAGGC
>CAZOZU010000310.1:0-3232 GCA_964584355.1 uncultured Rikenellaceae bacterium | reverse complement strand
CAGGCAATGCTCAACATGTTGGTGGCAGTAGGTCTGTTCCCCGTTACAGGCCAAACACTTCCGATGGTTAGCTGGGGAAGAACATCTGTTCTGGTTGTCAGCTTTTCAATAGGAGCAATATTGAGTGTCAGCAGAGTGGTAAATGCAAGGATAAGTGAAGAGGAACTTCCTGAAGAAGAGATAATTGATGAGGGAGAAAGGATATATGAACCGGCAAAGTAAAATAAGGATAATAATAAGCGGAGGAGGTACCGGAGGACATATTTTTCCGGCTATTTCGATAGCAAATGCCTTGCGGAAAATAGAACCCGCAACAGAGATCCTTTTTGTTGGTGCTGAAGGGAGAATGGAGATGGAAAAGATACCTGCAGCCGGATATGAAATAAAGGGATTACCCGTTGCAGGCTTTTACAGAAGTCTGACGCCAAAGAATTTTATAGTGCTCTGTAAGTTTATCAGAAGCCTCTTTTTAGCAAAAAAGCTTATCAGAGAATTCAATCCTGATGTAGTTGTGGGTGTTGGTGGCTATGCAAGCGGGCCAGTACTGAAACAGGCAGGGAGAATGGGGATACCTGCGCTTATTCAGGAACAAAACAGTTATGCCGGCATTACAAATAAAATGCTTGCAAAAAAAGCCTCAGTGATCTGCGTTGCATATGATGGCATGGAGAAATATTTTCCTGAAGAAAAGATAATCAAAACAGGAAATCCTGTAAGAATTAACTTCGATAACCTTGAAGCTCTGAGTAATGAAGCAAGATCATTTTTTAATCTAAATAAAAGCCAACCGGTAATACTTGTTCTGGGTGGATCTCTTGGGGCTGGCACAATAAATAAAAGCCTTTCTCATAATATTGACAGGTTGAAAACAACGCAATGCCAATGGCTGTGGCAGACCGGCAAGATCTATTATGAAGATGTAAATGCACTAGTCAGTCTTTCCGGAGTTGATAACATAAAAGTACACGATTTCATATACAGAATGGACTATGCTTTTGCTGTGGCGGATATTATTATCTCCAGGGCTGGTGCAGGGACAATTTCAGAATTGTGCCTTGTCGGGAAACCAGTGATCCTCATCCCTTCACCAAATGTGGCCGAAGATCACCAGACACGAAATGCACAAGCCCTGTACCGTAGAAATGCAGCATTTATGATTGCTGATGATAAGGCAGAAGAAAACCTGGTGGATGAGGCTCTAAAACTAGTTGAGGACGAAAACCGGAGAAAAACTTTATCGGCCAATATTAAAGCAATGGCTGACATGGATGCAGATATCAGGATAGCCCGGGAAATACTTAAACTGACAGTTAAATGATCGATTTCAGTAACATAGAAGGATTTTATTTTGTCGGTATAGGAGGCATAGGAATGAGTGCTTTGGCTTTCTACTTCAGGGAAAAAGGATATACAATTGGAGGTTATGACAGGTCATCGGGGATTATTACTGATAAACTTATTGCATCAGGCTGCGATATATCATTTAAGGATGAAATAACAGAAATTCCCAAACTATACAGGGAAATTAAAAACAGGGAGATAGTGCTGGTGGTATACACTCCTGCTATACCTGCAGAAAGTAAAATATTAAGTCATTTCAGGAATAATGGTTACACTCTTTATAAAAGATCGGAGATATTGGGAGAGATATCATTAAAGACTGATACAATAGCAGTAGCAGGCACACATGGGAAAACAACAGTTTCGACGATGATCGCACACCTGCTGAGACAATCAAAGATCAATTGCTCTGCGTTTTTAGGAGGAATATCAAAAAACTATGATTCAAATATTCTCACCGGAGATGGAAGATATACTGTTATGGAAGCAGATGAATTTGACAGATCTTTTCACAGGCTAAGCCCTCAGATGGCAGTTGTCACTTCAGTGGATGCAGACCATCTTGATATTTATGGAAATCATGAGGCAATGATTGATGCCTATAATGAATTTTGTTGTAAGGTGAGAGACGATGGAATTATTCTTATTAACAATGCAATTAAAAATAAGATACATTGTCCGGGGAAGGTGACCTGCTATACTTATGGTCATGATAAAGATGCTGATTTCAGGTACTTCGATGTTGAACATAAAGGTGAATATTACCTGTTCAGCTTTAAAACACGCGACAGGCTGATTAAGGATCTGCACTTTCCATATCCGGGGATTATAAATATTGAAAATATGACAGCTGCCGTTGCAATTGCACTTTTTTGCGGTGTGTCTGAAGATGAGATACGTAAAGGGATGGCAATATTCCGTGGTGTAAGGCGTAGGTTCGATATAAGGATCGATCTTCCGGGATTAGCCTATATTGATGATTATGCGCATCATCCGGAGGAGATAAAAGCGCTTATCATGTCGTTGCGTGAATATTTCAGCGGCAGGAAGATAACAGGAATATTCCAGCCTCATCTCTTCTCGCGTACCAGGGATCATGCTGATGGTTTTGCAGCTGCCCTTGATGAGCTTGATGAGGCGATCCTCCTCCCTGTTTATCCGGCACGCGAAAATCCTATACCCGGAGTCACTTCCGAACTGATAATTAATAAAATGAAACTTGAAAGGAAAAGTCTCCTTGCAATAGACGATATACCCGGAAAGCTGAATATAAAAATGCTTGATGTACTGGCAACAATAGGTGCCGGCGATATTGACAGACTAGCAGATCCTATTGAGGAGAAGCTGAAAAGAGAAATAATGAGATGATCAGGAAAATTGCCAAAATATTATTGATTATACCGGTATTATATATGATAATAATACCCTTCTTCTTTGCTGCTTCGGCAATTTCAGGACCCTGTAAAAGAATATTGATAAATATTACAGATTCATCTGATTATCATTTTGTTACGAAAAGACATCTGATGAATCTGGTTTATGGAAACAGCAGCAAGATACTTGGTCGTCCACTCAGAGATGTACCGATCACTGATATTGAGAGGAGAATACAGACCCTGAGAGAATTAAAGGAGGCAGAAGTATATACTGCAATTGACGGAACTTTGCATGTATATATTAATCAAAGAAACCCCATAATGAGAATAATTCCTGATGAAGGAGGCGATTTCTTTGTTGATGAAGATGGTTTTGTGTTCAGAAAAAGAAATCTGTACAATCCTCGTCTCCATATTATTGAAGGGAATATTGACATTACTCCGGCAATGCTTGATAGTGTAAGTATACTTGATACAACCATAAAAAACACAATTCTGAAAGATATCTATCATTT
>CAZOZU010000309.1:0-3237 GCA_964584355.1 uncultured Rikenellaceae bacterium | reverse complement strand
GTGGAATTTTTGCAAAATTGATTCCACTGGGAGTTGCCCTGATATTTGTTATATGAACTAATATTATTCATAATATGAGACTTGCCAAAGAAAAAAAGCGAGATGAATTTGATGAACACGAATCGCTTAGCGGACAAAATATTTTAGATAAATGCAATTCTTCCATCATCAGCGTTGTTGCTTCGGCTTCCGGGCTATATTTCTCAAGCATCCTGAATCTGATAAAAGAAGACAGGAAAAAAATGAAGAAAGTTGTCCGCACGGTAAATGATCTTAACCAACAGGCAAAAGATCTGAAATATAATCTTCATTCAACGCTTAGAAAACTTGAGGAGGAATTCATTGATACAGGGCAATATTACGTCCAGACACTTGATTATCTGAGAGAAATTGCTCATTGTCTGAAATTTATCGCTGATCCTATTTATGAACATCTTGATAATAATCACCCTCCCCTGCTTAAAGAACAGATTAAAGACCTTCATGAACTTAATGAATCTATTTCTTCATTCCTTGATGATATACAGGCTCTCCTTAAGAAACAGAATTACGATAAACTGGACAAACTCATTGCCGAGCAACAGGAGATACTTGATCTAATAATTAAGATTAAAAAGAAACACATAAAGTTCATCAAGGGTGAATCATTCAGTACCAGAAGCAGCCTGATGTATCTCAATCTGCTTGCTGAAAGCAAAAACCTGCTTCTCTTCATCATAAACATGGTAAAATCACATCGTGATTTTCTTTTAAGCAATAATAAATTCTAATAATCCTGATTATACTTTTATATTATTAAAGCCTGATATTTTAACTACGAATATTATCTGGGAAGGATAAAAAATATTTTTAAAATTGTACAATGAATTAATAAAAATATTTGCCATATAAATGCCTGATTAAATTATTTTTATGCGTTATACTGTTTATAAATAACCTAAATAGCCTAAATGTTTCTTCTTCGATTAGTAATTGCTCTTACACTGATTTTAATTATCATAAACAAATTTCACTGTTCAACCAGTTTATTTTCGTATATAAATTTTAACAGGACTTATTCTAAATTTCATTCAGTCAAAATACCTGGCATTTTTTGTTTCACACCATTTATAATTATTCCTTTGACAGATAAACATCCTGACAATCCTATTATAAATAAATATGAGTATTGATAAGTTCCTTAAATTTTTTGTCCCGAAAGACCATTCATTCTATCCGCTTTTTGAAGAGAATGCAAAAATCCTTGTTAGAGCCGCAGAATTGCTCACAGAATTGATGTCTTCCGATATTACACAACATGAACGAATTAACAAGGAAATCAAAGAGGTTGAACACTCTGGTGATCAGATAACAGATCAGACTTATGAACAGTTGAATAAATCTTTTATCACACCCTTTGACAGGGAAGACATTCACGAACTTGCTGGTCATATCGATGATGTAATAGATTCTATAAATGGAGTCAGTCAAAAGATACACTTGTATAAACCGAAAAAAATGATGCCTGTTTACAAACAAATGGCAAAAATGGTCTATGATGCAGCCACAGAAATTCAAATTTGTATACATTGTCTGAATGATGCTGCTACAAATAAAAAGGAAATAAAAAAAGGCTGTAACAATGTGACAACTATTGAACATAAAGTTGATGATATTTATTATAAAGCAGTCTCACATCTTTTTGAGAATGAGAAAGATCCGGTTGAATTATTGAAAAACAACAAAATACTTGAAATTCTTGAGAGAATTGTAGATGAGGAAGAGGATGTAACGGATACTATAAAATCGATACTTATCAAGATGGCATAAATTGACATTTGGATACAATTAATAACTCACTGGTAAAATAAAATACTAATAAAATATAGAATATAATACAGATGACATTTATGCATATTATTGTTGCATTAGTGCTGATCTTTGACTTCCTCAATGGATTCCATGATTCAGCTAATTCAATTGCCTGTATTGTATCAACAAAAGTCTTGTCACCGTTAGCAGCAGTTAGTATGGCTGCATTCTTTAATTTCATAGCCTTTCTTATATTTCCTCTCAGAGTGGCGACAACCATGGGTAAAGGTGTTGTAGAGCCTGATGTGATAAACATGAATACTATCGGTGCTGCATTGATTGCAGCAATAATATGGAATCTGGTTACTTGGTGGTGGGGATTGCCGTCAAGTTCTTCTCATACCCTTGTAGGTGGATTAATTGGTGCTGCAGTTGCCAGTTCAGGATGGGATTCGATTATATCAGGTGGTGTAATAAAAATAGTGGCATTTATATTCATAGCTCCTATTCTTGGATTTATTTTTTCATTTTTCCTGTCTGCGATTATAATGTGGATCTTTCGAAGGGTGCAACCCTTTACTGTTGATAAGCTTTTCAGACGCTTTCAATTGCTATCAGCTTCTGCCTTCAGTTTGGGACATGGAGGAAACGATGCCCAGAAATCTATGGGAATTATATGGGTGGCAATGATCTTATCAGGCCTTGCAACAAAAGACACAAATATACCTTTATGGGTTGTCTTGTCATGTCAGGCAGCTATAGCATTGGGGACCCTGTTCGGCGGTTGGAGAATTGTAAAAACCATGGGACAGAAAATCACTAAAATAAAACCTTTTGAAGGTTTTTGTGCTGAAACAGCCGGCTCTATAACATTATTTTTCGCAACTCACTGGGGAATACCTGTCAGTACAACTCATACAATAACAGGAGCTATTATGGGTGTAGGTGCCCGTAAGGGTGCTTCCTCAGTCAAGTGGGGTGTCACAAGGAAAATTTTTATTGCATGGATATTTACAATTCCTATCTCAGGAATTATAGGAGCTTTTATGTATTTCTTTTTTAACTGGGTAAACTGATTTATTACTGTTTAATATTAGGTAATTGAAGACCATAGCCTTTTTTCTTGTCTTCTGCTTTCAGAAGAAATGCGAACAGCAAAGCAATTATTCCAAAGCCTGTAAAAATAATCATAGGCAATGTATAATTATAAGTAGAGACTACAGCTCCATCCAGTACATGTGTACCGGTAATACAATACTTATCGAGTACCCAGCCTATTAAAGCAGGTACTCCCATAAGACCCCAGTTCTGTACCCAGAAAACCAATGCATAGGCTGTTCCAAGCTGTTTCTCAGGAATAATCTTAGGCACTGACGGCCACATTGCTGATGGAACAAGTGAAAAACCAACACCCAGTACAAGTATCATTAATATTGCAATTATCCA
>CAZOZU010000308.1:0-3239 GCA_964584355.1 uncultured Rikenellaceae bacterium | reverse complement strand
TCACTATTTCCTGCCAGCATGAAATCGAAACGTAATACCTTATCTGAAAAATAATCGTCAAAATTGATCTGGGCAATCAGCGGTACCGATAAAAAAGCAAGGATTAGAAAAGCGAATTTTCTCATGAAATGGATAATTTTAATAATAAATAAGTAAAGCTAATAAATAACAATGAAGCAGATCAATAAAATATATATTTTTGTGGCAACATTTTTTGAAAGCAAATTGCTCTTTGGAATGATCCGGTAATATGGTTGAAGGATTTCCAATATGATTATTAACAAAAAATACGAATATGGCAGACCTTAATACACGAATAAGTGATTTTCTATGGAAGAATCTGAATGAAAAACCTATCACTGCAAAAGTTGACGATTTCTGGGCTTCACTGCGTGATACCGGAACTGAACTGTGGCTTGATACAGGAGATATGGAAGAGGCAGCGGCCAACTGGACTGCCGAAATGAGTGCATTAACAACAAATAATACCCTGCTTAACAATGAGATACAAAAGGGTATTTATGATGTCTTTATATACGAAGCAAAGAGTCTGGTCCGGGAACTTCCGCTCGAAGAAAAAATAAAGGAGATTGCTTTTATATTGAATGCACGGCATGGTTTAAGGCTTGCTTCAAGATTCGGCGGTATGGTAAGCGTGGAGCTTCATACAGATACTGCTCATGATATAAAAGCAATTGAATATTATGGAAAAAGATTTCATGAGATCTGTCCCGGGCAATTTATTGTAAAGGTACCATATACTGCCGAAGGATTAATAGGAGCAAGACGGTTAAAAGATCTCGGTGTGAGGGTAAACTTTACACTCGGATTCAGTGCCAGACAGAATGTTATTGTTACAAGATTTACACGTCCCGATTATGCCAATGTTTTCCTTGGAAGAATAGGAGCTTTTATTTCGGACAATAAACTTGGTGATGGTTCAGGAGCAGGTGAGATGGCACTTATTTCATCACAGAACTGGGTTACCGGATTATCTGCAAAGAACGATTGGCAGACAAAGCTTATTGCTGCAAGTTTAAGAGAACCCAGACAATTGGATCTTCTGGCAGGAGCTGATGTTTTCACTATACCACCAAAAGTAGCATCTGCCGGACGTCAATCACTTAAGGGTAAGTTTACTTCAAAGATGCATGTGAACTACAGGGTAGGAATGTCAGCCTCAGGCAAAGAAGCAAATCTGGAAAGTTTTTGGACCGTTGATGACAGAGTATTAACACTTGCTGAAAAACTTGCCCGAGAAGTACCTGAAACAGGAGTAGGGCTGATTGAAGTAGCTCATAATGAGGGCTGTGGGGATATGTTCCCGATGCTTACCAGGGAAGAAAAATCAGTATTGGCTTCTGATGGTAAGATACCTGTTTATGAAAGATGGGAGCTTAAGATAAAGGAAAAATTAATTGCCCCCGATACACTGATGAACCTGGCTGGTCTGGCTTCTTTCACATCCGACCAGAAAGCACTCGATGAGAGAATATTGAGTATTATTACCTGATGAGGGTATTCCTTTGTCTTATCACTTCATAGATCATTATACCCGCAGCAATTGATACATTAAGTGACCCTATTGTTCCGCTCATGGGTATTTTTACCCTGTTATCAGCCATGGCTCTCAATTCACGGCTTATACCTTTATCTTCGGAGCCAAGAACGAGTGCTGCAGGACCTGTCAGATCGATTTCAGAAGCACTTTCCTCTGATCTTTCTTCCGCACATATTATTTTCAATCCTGAATCCTTAAGGAACCTGGTTGTTCTGACGATAGATCTTTCCCGGCATACCGGAAATATATGCAGGGCTCCTGCAGATGCCTTAACTGCATCGGCAGTGATCCTCGCTGATCCTCTTTCGGGTATCACTACTGCATGTGCTCCCAGGCAATGAGCTGTCCGTACTATGGATCCAAAGTTTCTTACATCTGAAATGTTATCAAGAACAAGGATCAGAGGATCTTCACCTTTTTCAAATATCGATGGCAAAAGATTACCAATATTCTGATATTCAATAACTGACAGCCATGCGAGAACACCCTGGTGATTTTTCCTTGTCACAAGTTCAATCCTCGCAAGAGGTACTATCTGATAGGGAATATCATGCTTCTTTACTTCTGACATAAGCTCATGGTAAAGAGCACCATGGAGGCCCTGTTTTATCAGAAGACGATCAATCTGTTTCCCTGCCCTGATTGCTTCGATGACAGGCCTTAGTCCAAAAATGCAATCTGATTCTTTCATCAGGATCTTAAAATTCCTCAGGATTATCAAGCCTGAAAACAATACCTTTTCTCCAGCTGGCAACAGCCTGTTCCCATAAAGTTACCAGCGTTTCACTCCGGCTGAGATAATAATCGTTATCAGAAAAGATATTTTTCCTCTTCCTGAAAGTGAAATAGAGGTACTCGTCTTTAACTCTGTATCTGCTTCCCCATGATGATTTGATTACCGGTTTGCGGTAACCCCAGTTCTCACCATCAGAAGATTTATATACTTTATCAGGAGGTCCGTAAATAATATATATCATTCCCCTGTCTGTACGCCACCCTTCCGTATAGGAGGTAAAATAAATGTTTGCGTAATAAACCCGGGTATAATAGATACGTATTAGTTCACGTGCTTTCTCAATATTACCGCCGCAATCGATCCAGAATTCATCCAGTACCAGTTTTGGCCTCTCAGCATCACGTATTTCATTCAACTTTGTTTCACTGGCAAGGTATATCAATGGGTCGATCATCACCTCCGGTGTGGTAATTGCTGGAAATATTTCACCAAAATTCAAAAAGGTAAATCCCTCTTTAATATCTCTTCCTGCCGTGATATTATATATGCCTTCCATTGGCAGCATCAGCGGAATAGTATCAGAGTAAGGAAGTGGAATAATAGTGTCAGGTCCGTAGTCTAAGGTTTTTTCCGGAAGAAGCAATGAGGGAGGGTAGGGAATCTCCCTGTAAGGTTTGTAGTAAGAAATATATAATGAATCAATATAACCTTTAAGATAGATGAGATTAACAAATTCATCGACTTTCAGAATAGGTTTAAATAATTCGTTTTTAACAAAGTGACCCTGTGCCTTGAAATTATACCTGTTATAGTCGGATAATGTGTTGAATGTCAGGAATGCCTGGACTACCTGCATTCTCACTCTGTCCAGAGTCTTTACCTCAACAAGATATTCTCTTCCAGGTTGAACTTTAAGTGGGATCTGATAGATATGTTCCGGAG
>CAZOZU010000307.1:0-3257 GCA_964584355.1 uncultured Rikenellaceae bacterium | reverse complement strand
AAAGAGGCTAATAAAATTGATCTTTATACTCAGTTTGCCCTTATTTCAACTGATGAAGCAGTTAAAGATTCCGGACTGAACCTTGAAAAGGTTAATAGAAACCGGATAGGTGTAATTTGGGCATCAGGGATTGGAGGGCTTGATACTTATTATAAAGCAATAAAGGAACATGTACTTGGAGATGGAACACCCCGGTTCAGTCCTTTTTTCATCCCGAAAATGATCAGTGATATTGCTGCAGGTGTTATTTCAATCAGATATGGTTTCAAAGGATTAAATTTTGCTACAGTATCTGCATGTGCATCATCCACAAATGCTATAATTGATGCCATAAATTATATCCGCTGGGGTAAAGCTGATATTATCCTTTCCGGTGGTTCCGAAGCAGCAATAAATGAACCCGGTATTGGGGGCTTCAATTCCATGCAAGCCATCTCAACAAATAATGCAGAGTATAAAACTGCTTCCAGACCTTTTGACAAAACGCGTGACGGATTTGTTCTCGGGGAAGGTGCCGGTGCACTTATTATCGAAGAACTCGAACACGCGAAAGCACGTGGAGCAAGGATATATGCTGAATTTGTCGGCACAGGAATGACTGCCGATGCATATCATGTCACAGCACCCCATCCGGAGGGACATGGAGCTCGTGATGTGATGCGCCTGACTATTGAGGATGCCTGCCTTAAACCTGAAGATATTGACTATATCAATGTTCACGGAACCGCCACACCCCTTGGAGATATTTCTGAAGCTAAAGCTATTATAGATGTATTTGGGGAAGATGCCTATAAGCTCAGTATAAGTTCAACAAAATCCATGACCGGGCATCTTCTTGGAGCAGCAGGTGCAGTAGAAGCTATTGCTTCAATTATGACAATAGTCAATGATATTATTCCTCCTACAATAAACTTTAAAGTGCCCGATCCCGAAATAGATCAGAATCTGAATCTGACTTATAATAAAGCACAGGAAAGAAAAGTCAATGTGGCTCTAAGCAATACTTTCGGATTTGGCGGCCATAATGCCTCTGTAGTTATCAAAAAAGCCGGAGATTAGTGTCGGTACATAAAGGAAAACTCAACGGGATATATGTTTTAAACAAGAGGACCCTTGGGTCAAAACTGAAGAAGATTCTTGGCTTCAGGCCAGGAAACATTCAACTATATGAAATAGCTTTTATCCACCGTTCAGCATCTTTTACACTTCCCGATGGCAAGAAAGTAAACAACGAAAGACTTGAATACCTTGGTGATGCTATCCTCGATGCACTTTTTTCCGATTTCCTGTTTGAAAAATTCCCCGATGCCGATGAGGGTCTAATGACAAAAATTAGAGCCAGAATTGTAAACAGGGACTCGCTTAATCAACTTTCCCTGTCAATGGGTATCGATAAGATCCTTGTCAGTAAAATAAATTCAGTTTATCCTACCATAAATATTTATGGTAACGCCCTGGAGGCTTTCATAGGGGCAATTTTTTTAGATAAGGGTTTCAAAAAAACCAAGAAATTCTTCATAAAAAAAGTCCTGAACAAATACCTCGATCTCAACAATATTATCAATAAGGATGCTGACTATAAAAGTCTTGTTTTTGAATGGGTACAGAAAACCAAAGCAAATCTTCTTTTTACATATAATGAAGAATATAACTTTGATTTGAAGAAGTCAGTGTTTTCAACTATTCTTTATATCAATAAAAAGGAATTTGGTGTGGGCCAGGGAGCATCGAAAAAAGAGGCAGAACAGGAAGCATCCAGGCTTGCATGGGAAAAAATCAAAGATATTTCATTTGAATATGAATAGTATTTCCTATCTTTATAGATCAGGGTATGTCTATGGTAACCGGATCAAAAATCAAGCGTGTACACCTGAAGATAAATGAAGATCTTGAATCATTTTTTCTGGGGGTAGTATCAGCAGAACCTGATTACAAGGTCTCTCTTACTCTTAACAGGCATCTAAATATCACTCTGAGAAATGTTTCCCCTGTTATAATAAATGTTGAATCCGGCAAAAAGTTAGCCTTCAGTAGATTTTCTGACACATCAACCTCACCGCATTTAATTTATGATCTGATATCAAACCGGTCAGAAAAAAAATTTCTTTTTAAAAAACTGAAGAATATTGATTATATATTTCAGATCTATGATCCTCAAAATGAAACGGATATTGAGCACATTGTATCAATCCTGAGAGATACTGAATTTATTTCAGCAGTATTTAACCTTGATCCCGATCTTATGAAGGATAAAAAACTGAATCACTTACTAATCCATTAGTTCAAATATGGAACCTTTATTTTACAATTTGTCGGAAGAAGAGTTTTCAAAAAGCAGGAAAATTCTATTATGGATTTTTGTTTTAATATTTTTTATCGGAGGATTAGCTGTTCTTTTTGCAAGTTCTGTTCTTGGTTTTACTGAGATTAAACCTACATTTTCAATAGCACCTTTCGGAATCGCTCTTTTCGTGGGCTTGATAGCAATCTTTTCTACTATCAAAAGAAAGAATCTCTTTTTCAAGATAGATGATGATAAAATTGAATTCCGCTATGGATTAGTAAAACCCCATATACATACTTTCCTTTGGGAGAATATTAAAGAGGTTATTATACCCCAAAAAGAAAAAAAAGTTAAACTAAACTTTAAGGATGGAAATTCTTTTGTTATTAATCTTACCTGGCTTCAGGGCAAAAAATCATTTTCTATCAGGAAGTATTTGTTTACTTCTGCCAAGTACAAAGATATGGATGTCAGAAGAGTAGTAACCTTAGCAAAAGAAACAAAGCAATAAAAAAAGAAGTGCCATCCCTGGCGGGATGGCACTTTCTTTTGATAACCCTAAAACTAACCTAACCTATGAAAAAACCTCTATAATTCTTATTTCAAATTTCATGCCAAATCTTTTGCAAATATATATGCCATTTTTTTGTTAAACAAACGTTTTAAATGTAAACGGCTGAAAATTAACAATATTTTAACAAAGGTTAACTAAATTTTAGACCTCGCAACAATCATTTAATTGTCATTTTATGTATTGTTAAAGAAAGTTAAAGGGTAACTTCATAATTGATATAGAAGTACTTTTGTAGCTGTATGAAACGGTTGACTATAGTATTGCTTGCAGTTTTCTTTTTCCTGGCTATTTCAGGACTTATCCTTATACAATTATCATGGATACGCAATGCCATTACAATAACTGATCAGCAATTCCGCCTTAATGCAAACAAAGCTCTTGAAGCTGTTGTTCTTGAAC
>CAZOZU010000306.1:0-3257 GCA_964584355.1 uncultured Rikenellaceae bacterium | reverse complement strand
TAGGGGGCTGCCCCGAGTACTCGGGGCGGGGGTCTATAAATTCAAAAAAATAGTCATAAAATGAACGATAAATCTGATAAAACACTTTTTTTACTTGATGCTTATGCCTTGATATTCAGATCGTACTATGCATTTATAAAGAATCCCAGGATAACTTCAACAGGTCTCAATACTTCTGCTATTTTCGGGTTCCTGCTTACACTCGAAGAGGTTCTCCATAAACAAAAACCCACTCATATTGCAGTGGTATTTGACACACCCGGACCAACCTTCAGACATGAGATGTTCAATGATTACAAAGCCAACAGGGATGAAACACCTGAAGACATAAAAAAAGCAGTTCCCTATATTAAACAACTGCTTGATGCATACCATATTCCTGTTATAGACTATCCGGGATATGAAGCCGACGATGTAATAGGAACACTTGCAAAAAAAGCTTCCGGGAAAGGATTTACAACCTATATGATGACTCCCGATAAGGATTTTGCACAACTTGTCAGTGAAAACATATTCATGTTTAAACCTTCCAGAAGCGGGAATGAATCAGTACAGTGGGGAGTTGAGGATATTAAAAGAGAGTTTTCAGTAAAATTTCCGGAACAGGTTATTGATATCCTTGCATTGATGGGTGATGCATCCGATAATATTCCGGGTGCTCCGGGAGTGGGTCCCAAAACAGCCATGAAGCTTATTTCGGAGTATGGTTCTGTTGAGGTACTTTTTAAAAACACCGATAAACTGAAGGGGAAACTGAAAGAGATAATTGAAAATAATAAAGAACAAATCGAAATATCAAAAAAACTGGCCACCATAGCCCTGAATGTTCCTGTAGAGCTTGAAGAAGAGAAACTTACAACTGAATCACCCGATGTTCAAAAACTAAAAGTGCTGTTTGATGAACTTGAATTCAGAACAATAGCTGCCCGTATATTGCCCGAAACCGGTATGCAGGGAAAGCCCGCTGAAGAGAAACAAAAACCAGAGTCAACAAAACCTGTACAGGTCTCCCTGTTTTCTGATACCGGGGAGGACGGCATCACTAATGCCAGATCAACAATTAATGATGTAAAGCATAATTATATACTGATTGATGATTTAGAAGAACTTAAAAAAATTATACAGAAAGCGGGAGAACAAAAAGAATTCTGCTTAGATACGGAGACAACTGATATTAATCCACTTAATTCAGAAATTGTTGCCCTGGCATTATCATGGGAAAAAGGTATCGGATATCTCATACATTTTCCGGAGTCGAGGAAAGAGACAGAAACAATGCTTGAAATAATAAAACCCCTGCTTGAAAACCGGGATATATTGAAGATAGGGCAGAACATTAAATTTGATATCCAGGTTCTTGCCAATTATGGAATTAATGTCTCGGGACCACTGTTTGACACAATGATTGCACATTACCTCCTGGAACCTGATATGAGGCATAATATGAATCTCCTGTCGGAACTATATCTTTCATACAGCCCGGTACATATTGAATCTTTGATAGGGGAAAAAGGGAAAAACCAGAAGAGTATGAGGTCAGTACCTGTTGATCAGCTGAAAGAATATGCCGTGGAAGATGCAGATATCACATTCCAGCTAAAAAATATTTTTGAATCAAGGATAAAAGAAGAGGGTCTGTCAGAACTGGCCTCGGGGATTGAGATGCCCCTTGTCAATGTACTGGCAGAGATGGAAAGAAACGGAGTTATTTTGAATGGAGAAGAACTGAATACAATTGCAAAAACATTACGGAATGATATAATAAATCTCGAAAAAGAGATTTATACACTTGCGGGCACAGAATTCAATATCTCCTCCCCGAAACAACTTGGTGATATCCTCTTTATCAGGCTCAAACTGGATGATAAGGCAAGGGTTACCAAAACGAAACAATTTGTTACCAGTGAAGAAATATTGCAACGTTTGACACATAAACACCCTATTGTTGAAAAAGTGCTGGAATACAGGGGATTAAAAAAGCTGTTATCAACCTATGTTGAAGCTCTTCCCAAACTGGTTAACAAAAACACCGGAAGGATTCATACCTCATTCAACCAGGCTGTTGCAGCTACAGGCAGGTTAAGTTCCAATAACCCGAACCTTCAGAATATCCCAATAAGAGAAGCAAGGGGCAGGGAGATCAGGAAAGCTTTTATTCCTGAAGATGGATATATTTTCTTTTCGGCTGACTATTCTCAGATTGAACTGAGACTCATGGCCCACCTCAGCAGGGATCAGGGTATGATATCTGATTTTCTGTCGGGAAATGATATTCATGCAGCAACTGCATCAAAGATATTTGGAATTGATATTAAGGATGTTACCAGGGAGATGAGAGCCAGGGCAAAAACAGCTAATTTTGGAATTATTTACGGTATATCAGCATTTGGTCTTTCGGAACGGCTTACGATTGGAAGAAAAGAAGCCAAAGAACTTATTGACGGTTATTTTACCTCTTACCCGGGGGTCAGGGTATATATGGATGAAAGTATTAAAAAGGCAAGGGGGAAGGGGTATGTTACTACAATGTTTGGCCGAAGAAGATATGTACGTGATATAAACTCACGGAACCAGGTTGTAAGGGGAAATGCAGAGCGAAATGCAATAAATGCACCTATTCAGGGTAGTGCAGCCGACATTATCAAAATTGCAATGGTAAGAATACATGAAAAGCTTATAGCCGGAAAATACAGGTCAAAAATGATTCTGCAGGTTCATGATGAGCTTATCTTCGAAGTATTTGAATCTGAACAGGAAGAGATAAAAAAAATGGTCTTACATGAAATGTCCGACGCAACCACTCTTGAGGTACCTCTTAAGGTTGACTGGGGTACGGGAAACAACTGGCTGGAGGCGCATTGAAAATGAAAATCACAGTCTTCTTTTTCGGTATCCTTGCAGAGATAACTCAAACAAGCTTTGTACATTATAACAATGTGGGATCTCTTAACGATCTAAGATTGAGGATTGAAGATGATTTTCCCGGTATGGCAAATTACGAATACAGAATATTAATAAACAGTAAGATACAAACTAAAGATTACATACCGGCCGACGGTGATGAGGTGACTTTAATGCCCCCTTTAACAGGAAACAGGGATATTATGAAATGAAAAAATTCTTAATGAATATTTGTAATTTCTCCGTTTTTATCGTGTCGGGTGATAAGTTGGGATTCAGAATTACCGCTAAGTATATGAGTGTATAATTCGTTGTTTGTCAGAGTTTCAAGAGCCTTTTTAATATTTTCATCATTC
>CAZOZU010000305.1:0-3260 GCA_964584355.1 uncultured Rikenellaceae bacterium | reverse complement strand
CTACCCATGAAATGAACTTCGCCCTCCGAATCCGCCAGTTGGCGGTATTCAACGAGGAGACACCGGACAACCTGGATCTGAACATATATGACAGACAGGATATGGAGAACGAAATATCAGTAATGCTCCAATACTCATACAAGGCGTTACTCAGGATGTTGGGTCTGCACGATCAGGACAGGTACGAACAAGTGAGGGAACAACTGGAGAAGGCAAATACAATGGAGGAGATCAGGAATCTGTTAGTGGGAGAAGTCCTGTATCAGGCGATGGCGGAGAACTTAGACGATTTTCCTCATAGATTATGGATAAATCCAGTAGAACCATTTGTCCGATGGGAAGTTGAGGCAAGAATAATTGAATCTCTTATTACTTCTCCGTAAAACGGACAAAATGACCTACTTAAAGAGAAAAAGAAGGAGAAAAAAGAACTTATTGATCTGATTAAGGAGATTATTATATTTTACAGAATATTGAGAAAAAGAACGTTATCAGTTCAGTACCAATGAATAACTGGAAGCTGATACTTGAGAATTGGGCTCGTAATCGGATACCTGTAGAAAAAACTACTCTTTACTTAACTAAAATAGGTATATTTACTGTAATAATATAATAGATAATTAAAAACATATAGTAAAATGAAGAATTCAAGAAAAAATCTGTACACACTGGTTATAATATTAATGACCACTACAATTATTACGTCATTTGATTCATGTACTGTCCCACAAAAAAATCCCAAAAATATAATCGTACTTATCGGTGATGGCATGGGAGTAGCTCATGTATATGCTGCAATGTCGGTTAGTGATCAGCCATTAAATATGGAACAATTTCCATATTCCGGCTTTAGTATTACTTATTCTGCAAACAATTATGTAACTGATTCGGGAGCAGGAGGTACTGCTATAGCATGTGGCATTAAAGCAAATAATTACTCCATTGGAATGACTCCGGATTCAGTTAAAGTACCTTCAATTATTGAGATAGCTCATATAAATGAAATGGCGACTGGGGTGGTCAGTACCAGTGCTATAACAGATGCCACCCCTGCATCATTTGTAGCTCACAACATGGATCGCTTTAATTCTGAGGCTATTGCTGAAGAATTCCTAAATGAAAGCATAGATGTTTTTCTGGGAGGAGGAGAAGACTATTTTCGTAAAAGGAAAGACGGGAAGGATCTAACCACCGACCTTCAAGAGCTGGGTTATGATGTCGTTTATACATATGATGAACTAAAAGCGTCAAACTCAAATAAGATTGCCGGATTGTTTGCAAAAAGACATCTTCCGACATTGGAGGAAGGAAGAGGAGATGCCCTGTCTACAATGGCAACAAAAGCAATTGAAACGCTAAGCAAGGATAAAGATGGATTTTTCCTTATGGTTGAAGGAGCGCAAATTGACTTTGTGTCACATGCTAATGATACTATTTATACAGTTTTAGAAACTATTGATTTCGATAATGCTGTTGGTGCAGCACTGGAATTCGCAAAAGCCGATAAAAATACACTTGTAATAGTCACTGCCGATCACGAAACAGGTGGACTTGTAATACCAGGTGGAGACCTTATGGATAAAACAATATCTTTAAAATTCTCAATTCCTGATCATTCGGCTGTTATGGTACCAATATTTGCATATGGTCCCGGTGCTGAACAATTTTCAGGTGTAAATCAAAACACATTCTTTTATGACAAATTCATGCAATTACTAAACATTAAAAAATAATATCATTTTTTTCATTCCGTTATTTTGATGGAGATAAAGAATGTGTCTCTGAAAGAATATTAAAATAATTAGGACAATAAATATTTCTCTGTGATTTAATCCTGTATATAACCGACTTCACGGTAATATCTTTCAGCGCCCGGATGCAATGGAACGCCAAAATTTTGCCAGACAGTATTTGAATCATAAGTATATACCCTGATAAACCACTTCAGAGCACCACGATTCTCATCTATAGCTTTTGCAATATCATAGGCTGCCTGTTCCGGCGTATCTTCACATGCAAAAACAGATTCTCCCGATCTTCCAAGTGTTTTTATCCACCTGTTCATACCCCTAAGCAATTGATTACGGGCAATCACTTTTTCTGCATCAACATTTTGTTCGGCGATTTTATCCAACAACTCTTCAGGAAGCTGCATATAATAAAGATCGAATTTTTCGCTAAGGGTAGTCCAGTATGATGACTCAGGGTTCAGGCTCGGGCTGGCCATAAATCCAATAATAAGGTCAAAATCACCTTTCACGGCATCTTCCAGTGAGACCCTCATTTTACCTCCCCATGAAATAATGTCTTCAGCAGTTATCCCATAGTAATCTAATATTATTGACATTCCCCCACCATTATCAAAAATCCTTACAGGCAATTTCTGTTGTTTCACCTGATCCATAGTGGTTATCCCCAGTTCTTTTCTGACAGCCAATAAGAGATAATAAGGATCTTCTATCTTGGCTATCAGGCGAAGATTGTCATAGGGTCCTTCATTTCTGAAAGTCCCGTTATAGGCACTTGTCAGGAAAGCACTTGATGTCACCCCAAAATCAACACGTGCATCAACACGCACATTGACCCCTACCCGAAGGTTATCCTCATCGAGTGGCGGAGGATAATCGTTTTCCGAGACAAGTCGCGGACCGTACCATTTATTACAGTTTCGACACAGAATAACTGAATACCCGTAAGGTTCCATCGATTCCCTGACAAAATTACCTATCTCACCCCAAGGGCAACCTGCATCACATGCTGATGCCATCACCGGTCTTTTAACATCCCAGCCGGTCTTTCCCACATTAATAGTCTCCTGCGCCATAATCTGCTGAAATTCAAGCATAACCATTAGGCACATTAGTAACGTTATAGAGTATCTTATAATTTTTCGTGACATTATTCCTTTATTTACATTTATTACTTAAAAATACGTGGCACAAAATCTGAAAGATAATCCCTCCAGTTTGCCCATGTATGACCGCCACTGGTTTCATTATAATAATATTTAAAGTTATGTTCATCTAGTTTTTTTCGAAGTTCCTGAACACCTTCATAACAAAAATCTTCAGTTCCACAGCCAACATAAAAAAGATTATTCTTCAATGTTGTCAATTTTTTATCATACGCAGGGATCAGAAGCTTATTGGAAATAATGGCAAACTGATTGTTAAAATGAATTCCCAGACTAAAGCAGCCTACATACCGGAATAATTCAGGATAAGTAATGTAAGTAACCTGTGTCTGCAGACATCCCATTG
>CAZOZU010000304.1:0-3260 GCA_964584355.1 uncultured Rikenellaceae bacterium | reverse complement strand
AATTGTCTTCCCAGTAGACAGGTAGTACCAGATCTTTTGAATCCTTTTTGACGATTTTGGGATTTACGAAAAAGGCCAGTGAAGTAGAGGGATTTTCAATCTCTACAGTAAGAGTATTCTTACCGTTTTCCTTCTGAAGTGATGATGGAACACAGATCAGTTCTATCTTTGGCAGTCTGTTAAGGGCTTTGAAATCAGCATTCTCATCACCCTTGCCGGATAACCAGTAGAAATTTGAGGAGATCTCATTTCCTGACAGGTCATACAATAATAACTTCAGGAAATATACAGGATCTTCCCGCAGCTCAACAGAAATGAGTTTTTTGCTTTCATCCGACTTAATATCAAAAGTCTGTTCTTTTGAAAAGACCTCCTGCATATAGAAATCATAGATCTTTGCCATGGCTTTTAATCCGCTGAAATCCTCATAGTTACTATTTACAACCTGGACTGAGTTATCATCATAAGCAAACTGTATATGAATGTTCTCACATGCCTTCCTTGTTCCGTAGAAGGCACCATTAGGAGCAAAGAAATAGTCATACAGCTGCCAGTACATCGAGGGCCATGCCGAATTGTACATCCAGTATATTATACCGCTCGATTTATACTTATTACCTGCAAATGCTTCAAACATGGCTCTTGTAGCCTCATATTGAAGTACCTGCGATTTCATGCTGTATTCTTTTACCCCGGCAGGTTTTCCATACCTTGAATATAATGCCTCACGGGCATGGGGGTAGAAGGCCCTGTGCAGACGAAGATCCCAGGAGTGACTCATCGGCCATAGGTCTTTTTCCGACATCATCTTCCTCATAGTCTCAACAGGAGGGATCTGCTCACCTGATGGCCCTGCTTCGGTATTGAATTCAAGCTTCCCATACCAGTAGGAAGGGGAGAAATATGCATATACCTTTGGGTAAGGTCCCATCCAGAGACCGGTATTACCGTCGATATTACTTGAGTCATTAGTTGCGGATGATTGATATGGCCTTGTTCCGTCAAAATCATTAAGTACCTGTATGTACATCTTTTCGATATTTTCGGGTGGGAAATTATCACTTCCATAGAGCCAGTCGAATACTGATGGATGGTTCCGTAATCTTACTATCTGGTCTGTCCAGCTTTTCTGGGCAATGGTTTCAATATGCGGAGTCCATCTGTTCCATCTTTCCCATGAGCTGCAGCAGCACCAGCCTACCATAAGCATAATTCCCTCCTCATCGCATTTCTCGAAGAGGTAATCTGCTCCGCGTGGAGCTTCAAGCCGTAAGGCATTGAGACCCATGTGTTTTGCATAAGCAATATCGGTGTCGATACGTTCCTCTGAAGGACGAAGCATCATATCCTCAACATATCCTCCTCCCCTGATGACAATATTTTTACCGTTTATCTGGAAAACCCTTGTTGGTTTTCTTCTGAACTCATTCATCCATGAGGTTATTTCACGGATGCCGAAACGTATTTTCTCAGAATCTGAGATTACACCTCCGGTTTCAAATGTAAGTTCTAGATTGTACAGGTTCTGCTCACCCACGGTATGTGGCCACCAGAGCTTTGGATTGGATATCTCGAGCTCTTTGTATTTATCCGGATCGAGCAACACTAACTCTGTTGCATTTGGTGCAAGAGTAACTCTTTTTGAGAAAGTAATATCCTCAATTCTCGCTTTAAGAATACCTTTGACTTTTTTATCCGATGTATTTACCAGTTCGGTTGTTATTGTAAGCCTTGCCTGGTTAGTATCAGGAAGGTTAAGCTTAGTCTTTATAAAAGGATTTTCAATAGCCACAGGACCTGACGACTGAAGTGTGACATCATACCAGATGCCCATTCCCTTATCCGGTGGAGTAGGATTCCAGTCGACCCACGTTATAGTAAGATCCATGCCCTGTGGAGGAAAAATCTCGAGTGCCAGACAGTTATCTTCACCCGGGTTGGTATACTCTGTAATATCAAGGTTATAGAGACGATAGGCACCTTCAATGGTGGTTGTATCCGCAACCAATTGTCCGTTAACCCAGATATTGGCTTTATAGTTTATACTATGCAATTTCAGCCAGGTAGTTTTACCTGCAAAATCCTCAGACAGGTTGAATACCGTTCGATACCACCATGCTGGTTTGAACGGGCTATTCTCAGGCATCTGGCCTCTCCTGCTGTTTATATATCCTGGAAGTGACTCAACATTTGTTCCGTAATAAGGATCGGGGTATAACCCGTTTTCCACCAGGGTACCAAGGACTGTTGATGGTATTGTGGTTGGATACCATTTTTCAGGCTCATAGTCCGGCATTGAGATTGTTTTACCATCTTCCATGACCTCGGCCGAAGACTGGATGGTCCAGTTATCATTCAAAATCATTTTTTGATGATAATCGACTTGACTTGTGCAGGAGTATAATAAAGCTCCGGCAGATAATAAAATACAACAGAGATTTTTGGTTTTCATAATATTTGATTAGTTAGTATTACATTATATTTATTACAATCCTTTTCATTGACCAGCAACCGGAAACAAGATTTATTCGATTTGCTCCTTTTCCGTCATTTCCTCCCTGCTCTGCCAGGTAATAATCAGTTTCAGTGTCAGTATCAGTCCTAATAAAGCCGGTTTTTGCGCGATCTGTTCCCATGGTGCATTTACAAAATGTGCGCATGCATATGGCAGAACAGTGCCATTCAGCAAAAGGAAATATAACATACCCTTAATTTTATTTCCTGATCTGTATATGTCATATATGCTTGTAATAGAAAAAAACCATAAGGAACCTACCACCAGGGCCCCGCCTACAGAGTGAATTGAATTAATAATATCACATGGCAGCATAAGGAGGAGATAACCTGTCCCGCATGTTATAAAAAATATTTTATACAATCGTTCTGTGATCGTATTGCTTATTTTGAAACAGATTATTGAGTTAATTATGCATCCAACAACGTAAATTATAAATGAAAGTGTATTCTCATTACCGCCAGGAGTTCTGACCCTGCCAAGGTAACTATAGGCATAATCCCAAATGTTGAACCTCTCTCCATATGTCAGGGCGCCCAGAATAAAAATTATGATTGTATTTGCAAGAAAAATATTCATGAGGCTATAAAACCTGTGATAATTCACAAGGTCATCACTATCCTCATGACTCTCCCTGAATAGGAGCATAACTGCCTTATTGAATCAGGTTAGAAAGTTAATAAACTCCGCCATCAAAACCAAGTCTTAATGCTGATAAAAGATAATATCCTATATTATTTATGGT
>CAZOZU010000303.1:0-3265 GCA_964584355.1 uncultured Rikenellaceae bacterium | reverse complement strand
CAAAAGAATCGATCAGCCTCAATATCCTGAACGCATATCTGCAGATATTATATGCTGAAGAGCAGGCTAAAAACAGTGAGAAGCAGATTGAAGCAACATCTGAACAGCTAAGGCTTGCAGGAGAAAGACTTCTGCTCAAAGGGATATCTCAAGCCGATTATGCACAGGTTAAATCACAGCTTGCAAGCGAGAAACTGACTCGTGCAAATTCACAAAGCCAACTTTCAATTGCGAAAGTCAACCTTATGCAATTGATGGAATTACCTGTTACTGACGATTTTGAAATTTCACATCCGGATTTGTCAGAGTCACTGAATCAGGATCGTAATCCTGATGTAACGGTGGTGTATGAGACTGCTCTCGGAATTAAACCCCAGATCAAAAATGCTGCAGTGAATAAGGAAATTGCAGCCCTGGATGAAAAAATAGCGCAGGCAGGATATTATCCCACATTATCAGCCAGTGCAGGAATAGGATCTAACTATTCCAGTCTGGGAACGGATTCTTACTTCAGCCAGATAAATAATGGTATAAGTCCTTCAGCAGGACTCTCATTATCCATCCCGATTTATCAGAAAAAACAGGTTAAAACAAGTGTAGCTGTTGCAAAAATAGGTTATCAGGATGCAGAATTGTCGGAGATCAATACCAGAAATGAACTCAGAAAAAATATCGAACAGGCCTGTCTGGATGTTACTTCTGCCCAGACAGAATATGAAGCCAGTCTTGAATCATACAATGCTACACTTGAATCTTCACGTCTGTCTGATGAAAAATTCAGCCAGGGAATGATAAACTCGATCGATTACCTTGTCTCAAAAACAAACCTGATAATCGCTGAAAGCAAACTTCTTCAATCAAAATTCAATTTGATATTCAGCTATAAGGTCCTTGATTTTTATTCAGGTATTTCTTTAACCCTGTGAGATGGGGGTATTTATATAAAAATGAAATAATTAATAGTAAAAACAAAATATAATCATGAAAAAGAAAATTATAATAATCAGTGCGGTAATTTTAGTGGCATTAGTGGCATTAGTTGCCTTAAAACCCTTTTCAAAAAAGGAGGCCGATTATACATTCGATACTGTTAAGGTTGAACGAGGACCTATATCTAACATTGTAACTGCAACAGGGACCATAGAGGCAATAACAACTGTTGATATTGGCACACAGGTCTCAGGAATAATCAAGAATGTATTTGTTGATTTCAATGATATAGTAAAAGAAGGCCAGCTACTTGCAAAAATCGATGAGACAAATCTTCTGGAGCAGCTAAAACAAAGTCAGGCTAGTCTTGATCAGGCTATAGCCCAGTTAAACTACCAGGAATCAACATACAGGAGACTGAAAGCTCTTTATGAAAAACAGCTTGTTGCTGAGGCTGATTATGACCAGGCCCTTTTTAATTTAGAGAATGCAAAAGCTTCTGTCGTTAATGCCAGATCAGCAGTCTCAAGGGCACAAGTAAACCTTAATTATGCAACGATTACTTCGCCGATCGACGGTGTTGTTCTAAACAGGGCTGTAGAGGAAGGACAGACTGTTGCAGCCAGTTTTAATACCCCGACACTTTTTACAATTGTTAACGACCTTACACAGATGGAGGTTCAGACAAGCGTTGATGAGGCAGATATTGGGAAAGTAAACAAGGATCAGAAAGTTGAATTTTCAGTTGATGCTTATCCCAATCTTAAATTTGAAGGATCAGTCTCACAGGTACGACTACAGCCTGTGACTACAAATAATGTAGTCACCTATGTAGTGATACTTAGTGCACCCAATCCTGATAAAAAGCTTATGCCGGGAATGACCGCCAGTGCGACTATTTATGTTGAAAAGATGGATAATACTCTTACTCTTTCCGGTAAAGCTGTCAGGTTCACCCCTGATGAGGAATACCTGATGAAGATAATGGCCGATTTTATGAAGAATGCCGATATGCCTGATCTGGCACAGGCTGACATGCCGGAAGGTTTTCAACCCGGACAGATGCCTGATTTTAGCTCAATGCCGCAGGGAATGCCTTCAGAGGGAATGTTTCCCGGCACAGGAGAAGCTGATCCCAAAGTTAAGACGGTGTGGGTAAAGGATGATAAAGGAGGCATACAACCCCGGATAGTTACTCTTGGGATTGAAAATGGTTCGAAAGTGGAAATTGCCTCTGGACTCAATCAGGGTGATGAAGTAGTAATTTCAATGACGGAAGGGAAAGCAAAAGAAACTTCATCAACATCAAATAACAGAGGCCGTGGCGGACCATTCCCTTTTTAAAAGAGAGTTAAACAGAAGTATAAAGTAAAGGTCATGAAAAAGACGATTATTGAAATAAAAGATCTCCGCAAGGACTACCATATAGGTGAGGTGACAGTACATGCGCTGCGTGGAGTGGATCTCAGGATAGAAGAAGGTGAATTTGTTGCTATCATGGGAGTGAGCGGATCAGGTAAATCGACAATGCTGAATATCCTCGGATGTCTCGATAAGCCTACCGGCGGGGAATATATGTTCGACAGTGTCGACATAAATACATTGAATAAAGATGCAACAGCCAGGCTGCGCAATAAAAAGCTGGGTTTTGTTTTCCAGTCATATAACCTGCTGCCGCGTACCACAGCACTGGAGAATGTAGAACTGCCTCTCTTTTATAACGGTAAGATAAAGGCATTGGAGCGTAAAGAAAAAGCAGTTAATGCACTAGAGGCTGTAGGACTTTCTGACCGCATGCATCATATGCCGAACCAGCTTTCAGGCGGACAACAGCAGAGAGTAGCAATAGCACGATCACTCGTTAATGATCCGGTTCTGATCCTGGCTGACGAGCCTACCGGTAACCTTGATACACGTACGTCTTTTGAGATCATGGAATTGTTCCAGAACCTTAATTCGAAGGGCAGAACAATACTATATGTTACTCATGAACAAGATATTGCAAGGTTTGCTACACGAAATGTTATTTTCAGGGATGGCAAGATAGTACGCGAAAATGTTGTTAACAACAGACTTTTTGCAGCTGAGATACTGAAAACACTACCTGTAGAAAATATTGAAGAATTTGATTCACAATAAAACTCTTTGGATTATGAACTTGATGAATTTATTCAGAATAGCAATAAGAGCCCTGTTCAGGAATAAGATGAGAGCATTCCTGACAATGCTCGGAATTATAATTGGGGTAGCCTCGGTTATTGCCATGCTTGCAATTGGAGAAGGCTCCAAAAGGAGTATAACCGACGAGATGTCATCCATGGGCTCCAACATGGTA
>CAZOZU010000302.1:0-3280 GCA_964584355.1 uncultured Rikenellaceae bacterium | reverse complement strand
ACTATTGTACGTCAAAAAGCAGTACATTTGTCAACGGAATTCTGGATAATATAGTCAGGGAGATAAGAAAGAAAGGACTTTTTAAAAAGTATGGCAGAGGCCTGATTGGAGAATTGCCAGAAAACTAAAACAGAATTTCTTGGTATTGAAGCTGATGATGAAAAAGTTTCAGTTATATTTGTGGATTCTTATTCTGGGAATTACAGGATACAGCAGAAGTAATAAGAGATAATTAATAATTAATATTATATACAATGACCAGTTTTGCGTATTTATATTTAATGGGACAACCTGCATCAGGATCAGGACAAAGTAATGCATTGATTACATTCTTGCCACTATTACTTGTTTTTGTTGTCTTTTATTTTTTCATGATAAGACCCCAGATGAGAAAGCAGAAAGAAATGACTAACTACAGAAGCTCCCTGAAAAAAGGAGATAAAGTGGTAACAACAGGGGGAATCTTTGGAAGAGTACATGAAGTAAAAGACAATTACGTAATGATGGATGTAGGCGGAGATTTTAAACTCAAGGTTGATAAGAACGCCCTGCTAAAAGATCCGACAGCAGGTGAATAAACCCGGTGATAGGGTATGGAGAAAAAGAAAGAAATACGTCCTGAAAAACCTGTAAAGAAAGAATTGAGTTTTAATAACAGGAATTTTATGGTATTCGCCTTTTTCCTGCTGCTGTCATTTATTTTCTGGTATCTCAATTCCCTGGGAAAGAACCTGGATACAAACATCAGGTATCCCGTAAGGTATACTAACATGCCAAAAGATATAGCAGAGGCAGAAGATCTGCCCTCAAGAGTATATCTTTACCTGACCGGACCCGGTTATTCCATACTGCAGATGAAAGTTACCGGGAACAATTCACCTCTGACTATCGATTTTTCAAAGGTCAGCTATAGACCGGCACGGAATGGAAATCCAGCCGATTATTACATCGTAACATCGGGTCTTATACAGAATCTGAATTCACAGATTAAATCTGAATGCAGGATAACATCGATAAAACCCGATACAATATTTTTCTCTTTAAAATAATGCTGCGCAAAAGCCCGGAGGCAAACAGGCTCAATGATGATGAGATGATTGGGATTTGATAAGTTATTGATATATAAGATGAAACAGGCCATAAAACCAGGTATGAAACTCGGAATTACCGGTGGTATCGGAAGCGGGAAAACATCTGTTTGCAGAGTTTTCAATGTACTTGGTATCCCTGTTTTTTCTGCTGACCCCGAAGCAAAGGAGGTAATGGATAATGACAGTACTATTAAAAGGGAAATAAATGAAATAGCAGGTAAGAATATTTATCCCGGTGGCCAGCTAAACCGTATTGAACTTGCTTCTCTTATTTTTAATGACAAAAACCTTCTTGAAAAGGTGAACTCACTCGTTCATCCGGTTGTATTTGATAATTTCATGCACTGGGCAGAAAAACAAACAGCTCCTTATGTTATTATGGAAGCTGCAATACTTTTTGAGAGTGGTGCTTATAACCTTGTAGACAGGGTTGCAACTATTGTGGCACCATTGGAGGAAAGAATTTCGAGAGTAACTCAACGTAACGAGCTTACCAGGGATCAGGTAATGGAAAGAATAAAAAACCAGATGACCGACAAAGAGAGGATAAAAATGTCAGATTACGTAATAAATAATTCCGAAAATGATATGATAATACCGGTTATCCTTCGTATTAATGAGGATCTGTTAACTCACTTGAATTCTTAATGTAATAGATATATGGCACGTTTTGGAAAATGGATAGGTGGTAGCCTTGGATGGGTAATGGGAGGTCCTATCGGAGGTCTCCTGGGATTTCTTGTCGGGTCAATTGTCGATAGTTCTACCATCAGAACAACACCATTAACCTCTTCTGATATGAGGACAACACCTGCTGCATTTGGCGTTAGCCTCCTTGTCCTTATTGCAGCTGTGATGAAAGCAGACGGCAAAGTGATGAAATCAGAACTGGACTATGTTAAACAGTTTTTTGTCAGACAATTCGGGGGGGATTCAGCTGCCGAGGCAACAATGATGTTGAAAGATCTTCTGAAACAGGAAATACCCCTGCGCGATGTATGTACCCAGATCAGCCGGAATATGGACTATTCATCACGTCTTCAACTTCTTCACCTTCTATATAATATTTCCCTTGCAGATGGCACTATTCATAAGTCTGAAATAGAGGCAATTGATACGATTGCAGGTAACATGGGGATTTCCAACTCAGATTTCCTGTCAATAAAGAATATGTTTGTACCTGAAACAGATTCTCTATACAAGATCCTTGAAGTTGAGTCTTCAGCTTCAGATGATGAAGTTAAAAAAGCTTACAGAAGAATGGCTATGAAGTATCATCCCGACAAAGTGAGTCATCTGGGTGAAGAATTCAAGAAAATAGCTGCTGAGAAATTCAAAAAGGTAAATGAAGCATATTATAAGATAAAGAAAGAAAGAAATATGGTGTGATAATCATAAAACTGACAATTTAAATATTTGATACCAATACAAAAGTTAAATTAGTACTCAAAATTAATACCATGGTTTTAAAAGATATCCTGTCAATATCAGGTCAGCCGGGCCTGTATAAATTCATTGCCCAGGGTAAAAATGCAATAGTTGTCGAACACCTGGAAACAAAAAAGAGAAGTAGTGCTTTCGGCTCTGCAAAAGTCAGCTCGCTGGAGGAAATATCTGTCTTCACCGAAAATGAAGATATGCCCCTGGGGAAAGTTTTTGATCTGATCTATGAAAAAGAGAATAAAGGACCTGCTGTTGACTATAAATCCGAACCCAATAAGCTCAAGTCCTATTTCGCAACCGTTGTGCCTGAGTATGACAGGGATAGGGTCTATACCAGTGATATCAAAAAGATAATTCAATGGTATAACATCCTTCATTCACTGAACCTGCTGGTGCCTGATGCTCCTGAGAAATCTGAACCGGAAAAAGAACCCACATCTGAAAAAAAAGCTAAACAGGAAAAAGAGGAAGTAAAAAAGAAAGAACCTGCAGCCAAACAGAAAAAGAGCCCTTCAGCAAAAAAGAAACCTGCAAAGAGTAAAACATCAGGATCCGCTAAAGCTTAAGTAACATTCATGACATGAATTTTGGTGGTAATGAGGTGATATATGATTATAACGAGTCCCGTATAGTCATCGTTCCTGTACCATACGATGAAACAAGTACATGGATGAGAGGGTCCGATAAAGGACCCGATGCAATCATGGAAGCTTCATCCAACCTTGAATTCTATGATGTCGAAACAG
>CAZOZU010000301.1:0-3288 GCA_964584355.1 uncultured Rikenellaceae bacterium | reverse complement strand
CGGGCCTCAGGTAGGAAACATACTTATGCGTAACGATGCCGGTGAACAGATGTATAATATTGCCCAGATGCCTGTCGATATTTGTGTGGCAGATTCACAGGGTGGAATTGGTTATATGATTGAAAGGATTTTCAGGAATATCTTGAATAAACATCGCATCAAAAAGAATGTAATATGTGTTGTAACATCTGTGGTTGTCGACATTAATGATCCGGCTTTTAACGATCCTCAGAAAAGAATAGGTAAAATATATACCAGAGAACAGGCAGATGAACTTGCATCAAAAAAAAGATGGTTATTCAGGGAGGAGGTGAAGAATAAAGGAGGTTACAGACGTGTTGTCCCTTCTCCGGTACCTGTAGATATTTTCAATTATTCCCTTGTCAGGGAGCTTGCAGAAAAAGGTAATATCGTCATCTCTGCCGGTGGTGGTGGAGTGCCTGTATATATCGACAGTAAAAAAGATGTTCGTCCTGCTGAAGCTGTTATTGACAAAGACCTTGCTTCTTCACTGTTAGCTTCCCTTATCGGGGCAGATGAGTTTTACATTCTTACAGATGTTCCATATATTTACATTAACTATAAAAAGCCCAACCAGGAAATCAGGGAATTCCTGAATTATGCCGATACACTTAAATACCTGAATGAGGGCCATTTTGCAGAAGGGAGTATGGCACCTAAGATACGGGCATGTCTCAATTTTATAAAAGGAGGCGGTAAAATGAGCGTTATAACAGAAGCTTTTAAACTTGCCGACATGAAATACGGATCAAAGATAACCATGGAGTATGAGGACGACCGAAGATAAGCAACCGGCTGCCGGCTACCGCAAATATTTTTATTATATTAGCCACCCTGTTTTTATATTAATTAACAATGAACTCAAGTCTTAAAAACAAACATTTTCTAACACTTCTTGATTATTCGTCAGAAGAAATTAAATATCTACTGGATCTTTCATTGGAATTTAAAAAAGCAAAAAAAGAGGGAAAGGAGATTCAGTATCTTAAAGGGAAAAATATTGCACTTATTTTCGAAAAATCTTCAACAAGGACGAGGTGTGCTTTTGAAACAGCAGCTTTTGATCAGGGGGCCTGTGTTACATATATTGGTCCGGGTGGTTCACAGATGGGACATAAAGAATCAATGAAAGATACTGCCAGAGTGCTTGGCCGGATGTATGATGGCATTGAATACAGGGGATTTGGACAGTCAATTGTTGAGGAACTTGCTGAGTATGCCGGAGTTCCTGTCTGGAACGGACTTACAAATGAATTTCATCCCACACAGGTACTTGCTGATTTAATGACAATGATCGAATTTTGTGATAAGCCACTCAACAGTATAACATTATGTTACCTCGGCGATGCCAGATTCAACATGGGAAATTCTCTGCTGGCAGGTTCTGCAAAAATGGGTATTGATTTCAGGATTGCAGCCCCGGAAGCCTTTCAACCCGCTGAAGAGCTTATTACAAAATGCAGGGTCATTGCCCGTGAAACAGGAGCTAAAATTACTATAACCGAAAATATTGATGAAGCAGTAAAAGGTGCTGATTTTCTGTATACTGATGTGTGGGTATCAATGGGTGAACCTGACTCAGTATGGGACGAGCGTATAAATCTGCTGAAGCCTTACCAGGTGAATATGTCTGTTATCAGTAAGACAGGTAATCCCGATGTAAAATTCCTGCATTGTTTACCTGCTTTTCATAACAGGGCAACAAAAATAGGAGAGGAGATATTTCAGAAGTATGGCCTTGATGGAATGGAGGTTACTGAAGATGTTTTTGAATCAAAATGCTCAATTGTTTTTGATGAGGCTGAAAACCGGCTACATACAATCAAAGCAGTGATGGTGGCAACACTTGGTGGATAAAATCAGGCGATCAGCTCTTTTACAAAATAAAAGGTTATTACGAATGAAGCTGCCAGTTTCAGACCTATTCCTGTGAGGAACCCTAGAAGGCTTCCAAACCCTGCCTTGATTGCATAATTTAAATCGTCTTTGAAGATCAGTTCACCGACAATAGCCCCTATTAATGGGCCAACAATAATACCTACCGGGCCTAAGAACAACCCTATTATTAGTCCGACAGTTGCCCCTCTCATACCATATTTTGAACCACCGAATTTCCTGGTTCCCCAGATTGGTACTATATAATCCAGTATTGTAACAACAATAGCAACAGCAGCCAGTGAAATGAGTATCGTTGTGCTAAATTGCCCAAACTTTGTTACATGTAGCATTATTAGTCCCAGGTAACTTATTGGTGGTCCGGGCAATACAGGTACAAGACAACCAATTATGCCGACGAGCATCAAGAGTATACCCAATATAAGAAGAACATAATCAGACATTAGGAATTGTATCAGAAAAGATTACAAGATTACAGGAAATATCTTATTTCTTCCCAAGATCATCAAAGTCTACATCTGTAAACTCTTCAGTAGTAGGTGTCTTCTCTTCGTCACTCTTCTTGCTCTCTGTCATCGGTATGGGTGACTGTAACTCATCCCTGCCTTCATTAATGTAGGTAACAGCATCTTTTAATCCTTCGGTAAACTTCTCAAAATCTTCTTTATATAAAAAGACTTTGTGTTTCTCGTAGAAGAATTTACCCTCTTTTCCCACACGCTTTTTGCTTTCGGTAATTGTAAGATAATAATCCTCTTTTCGGGTTGCTTTTACATCAAAAAAATAGGTTCTTTTTCCGGCACGTACAACCCTGGTGAAAATCTCCTCCTTATGGTTTTTTCCCTCACTGTTGTTTTCGTTCACCTCATCTTTTAATCCTTTTTCTTCTTCCATTTCTAAATCAGTTAGAGTTAGGGATTTAATTTGTATTGTCAAATGTAACAATTATTTTTTCAAATCAAAATATGCATTACTTATGATTATGAATTTTGGTTTATTGTTTTGCCAGGAGATGAAAAAACGTATTTTTGCAGCTGAATTCGTGGTTCTTTAAAGATGATAAGCAGAAGATTGTTACGCATAAAAGCACTGATGGCTCTTTATGCATTTAATCGCAGGGAAGATGATGATCTGGTTAAAGCTGAAAAAGAACTGATGTTCAGTATTAACAAGACCTACGATCTCTATCATTATATTATGCTGCTTCTCCTGGAGATTGCCGATGTTGCCGGTGAAAAGATTGAGCAGGCCAGGCAGAAGAGAGTGCCGACACCCGGGGATCTTAATCCGAACAGGCGTTTTATTGATAATCTTGTATTAACTCAGCTTAGAAACACACCGGCATTCAACAAATATATAGCATCGTCAAAG
>CAZOZU010000300.1:0-3303 GCA_964584355.1 uncultured Rikenellaceae bacterium | reverse complement strand
AACGATTTGCAAAAATGTTATCTGCCGGATTGCGCATATAATCTGTCGAAAATGGTATCTTTCTTTGTCCCAGGTATATATTAAAATCTGAAAAGGGAGTAAAACGTATATAAGCATCAAGCATTTTCATTTTTCCTTCATCCGAAAGATCTATCTGTAATTTGTATGACATAAAATCGTTTACTTTCCCCTGGACACCAAAACGGGCATTCCTGACCTCGAAGCGCATAAGTGAATTGTCAAAGTCATATTCAATTTTTGTTTTTAGGATACCATAAATATCAGGAATATAATCAGATTTCAATTTTGCTGTATCCTGAGAAAATAGAGTACTACATGCTGAAAATATGAACAGCAGTAACGACAGGCAATATTTTCTCATTGGGTGATGTAAATAATTAATATTTTGAAATAGATATTGGTACTAATCTACAAATAATAACATTAAAATCTTATATACTCTATTCTGTTGATATATTCACGATTTTCACAGGGCCAAGAAGTCCCGAAGGCAATAATGGTGAATCAGCCTGGTAAAATGGTTGGGTCGTATATGTTATTTTTTCAGTAATACCGGGTTGCTGATCACCTATAAGCCTGTTGACCCACAGGTTGGTAACCTTTATTTCAAGATTGTTCTGACCGGTTTTTAACACATCGGTTACATTAACTTTAAAAGGTTGTTTCCATACAATGCCCAGTGATTTATCATTAATGATCACTTCAGCAAGATTTTTAACATTACCAAGGTCAAGAGATAATTCAGTACCCTCCTTAAACCAGTCATCCGCTGCTTCAATTGTGTTGTGATATGTTGCTATACCTGAGAAATACTTTACTCCTTTGTCAGGGTTTTCATTCCATGCTGACAGAATATCCAGAGTTATTTTACCAGGTGCTCCGCGGTCAGGCTGGAAGGTTATTTCCCACGGACCTTCAACAGTAGTTATAATGTTCTCTGTTTTCTCCGGGACGGTATGTATTTGTTCACTGGTTTTACCAGAGAACACAATGAAAATGGCATCATCAGGTTCCAGGTGAAGGGGCACTTTTGTCACACCATCATCAATAGAGTAGGATGTCTCTTCTGTTATTCCTGATTCTGGATACCATATCTCGGCTTTCTTTCCTTTGATTCGGAATGTGGCTTCAAGTTCCTCGACCCTGTTATTTCGGTTGTTAACCCAGTAGAAATCAATATCATCCAGCTTTCGGTGGACAAACATCAATTCAGTATCTTCCTGCGGCCGTGTATATTCGAAATCGGGCTTTATCTCCAGGGTATTCAGTACTTCTTCCAGTGACAGTCCTGCGAAAACTCTTCCTTTACCAACATTATTAATTCCGTTTTCATTTTCCCAGAGCAGATCAACAATTGACATGAATTCATCATTGTCATCACTCAGGCTGGGAGTACTCACCGGTTTCGGTCCGGCAACAATTGCACCATCATTAACTATATTCTGGATTTTTTTAAGTACGGGCAAAGACATGTATTTACTGTTTGTATCAAGCACCAGTATCCGGTAGCTCATGCCGCCGGGTGTGACAATATTTCCCTTTTTGACGGATAATAAATTGATCAGGGCGTCTGCGTTCACAAAGTCATAATTATAACCTTTTGGAACATGAGGCAGCTTTTCACCGAACAAAGCTGTAATATTATTATCTTCTCCATAGAAATATACTATATCGGCAACGAATCTTCCCTGTTGCAGCATATAGCAGCTTCGTGCCAGGTATGTCAGCCATGGTCCTGCTTGTTCCGCCCATGTTTCGTGGCGTGTGAACCACTGGCCGAAAGGACCGAGGCCAAGACCGGGTATTTTATCATCAACAGGTTGATGTACAGAGGTGTGTATTACAAAACGGTTCAATCCGTTAGCCATCTCCATATCGGCTGTCGGTTTCAGGGACTCCGGTGACCAGGCCCATGCTGAGCCTATAGCTGTCATTGATTCGGCGGCCACAAGGTTCTGTCCGTAAATGTGAGCGACAGACGCAGATTCACGAACATCGGCCTTATAACGTGTAGCTACTTCGGTTCCGGCATCGAGTCCTTCGGGTGTCCATGTGGCGCTCATAGGTATTGTTGCTTTCCGTTTTACATCCATTCCATCACCTATAAATGCACGGCCACTCTCATGCGATTCCGTATAACGGCCCATCCCTCTTTCATTAAGGATCTCCGTCAACTGATCATAATGATTTTCAGCAGTGAGGTCACCGATAGTCTTCCTGAAATCCCATAAAAAGCGATCACTTGCTTCCGCACTTTCTACTATATGTCCTGTAAGCACAGGTATCCAGGGCAACATATCATATCCGCGGTGACTTAGAAATTCATCAATCATATTGTCGGTCCAGTTCTGGGTACCGGCTTCCCAACTGTCAGTTATCATGTATTGTAATCCATTGCTGCCCATCAGGCCTCCTGTTGCATCTTTATACTGATCGAGGTAATTGTTGAAATAAGCCTTTACATGATCGGCGTTAAGTTTATCGACTTCCAGGCCTGTCGCTTCGGGTGAAGCAGGTGAATTCTGATGACCTGTGAGCGAATAACCAAGACGAATTACTATCCAGTTGCCCTCTTCTGGTGTCCATTCGAGTATACCATCAGGATTCATCTTTGCAGTCAGATCTATAACTTCTGATTTCTTTACAGCTTCAATTGCATCTGTTTCCGGTGTCATGGCAGAATAAAGATCTGTTGCTGTTGTAAATCCGGCTTTTTCTTCAAAGCGGTTTACACGGGGCACAGTGTGAAGTGAAAGTTCAGCCACCCCTGTTCCCTGTGGTTGTCGTTGCAGTCCTGACAGGTCTATACCAAAGAAACTACCCGGGAAAGAAGATGTTTGCTGTTCCGGTGTTTTCCATGTAAATCTGAAATATTTTGCGGTAACAGGTTTGAATGTCAGGGTTTTTTGGGCAACACCACCGCTGCGTATATCTATTATTTTATTAAAATTAATTCCATCGTTACCGGCTTCCAGGGTACGGTTATCAGGATCGGCACCAAAGCCGAACATGCCACCGGAACCACCGCCGACAATGGTGAGCGCCTTAACGGTAACAGGATCTGTAAATTCATACTGGATCCATGAATTTTCACCAGGAGCAGCAGCCGGAAGAAATGTTGTTTTTGACACATCGCCGTCAATAAGTTCGTTTAGGCTGAAATCTCCTCCGCTTGCGGTAACTTTCGGCTGTCACGATGATAATGAAATGTCGTTCTCCGGCCAACGGAAAGCTACTACAGCAGCGTCAGCATAGAACGGTGGTGGGGGTGTCTCTGGCGTT
>CAZOZU010000299.1:0-3319 GCA_964584355.1 uncultured Rikenellaceae bacterium | reverse complement strand
TTTTCTAACCCCAACCCCCCAACCCCCCAACCCCCCTGAAGGGGGGCTATAAACCCATTTTATCACTTAATAAGGAACAGTATGGATTTCAACCCCCCTTCAGGGGGGCAGGGGGGTATTTCAGTCCACTTCGTTCAAGAAATGCATCGATAGTTGGCTCTTTACCTCTGAAGCTTACATAGAGATTCATTGGTTTATCGGTACCACCTTTTTCGAGTATGTTTTTCCTGAATGCTGATGCAGTTTCACTGTTGAATATACCGGTTTCTTTGAAGTATTTAAAAGCATCGGCATCCAGTACTTCTGCCCATTTATAGCCATAATATCCGGCTGCATATCCTCCGGCAAAAATATGGCTGAAAGAAACACTCATGTTTGATCCGGTTATCGGTTGGAATAATTCTGTCTTTTCCATTGCAGCTGATTCAAATGTTTCAATATCATTATTAACCGGTGCTGTTATAGTGTGCCATGCCATGTCGAGGAAACCAAAACCCAATTGTCTGTTACATGCATAACCCTCATTGAATGTTGATGATTCTTTTATCTTTTCAATAATTTTTTCAGGTATTTTTTCTCCTGTCATGTAGTTAACAGCCCATGTTGAGAGCCACTCTTTCTCGAATGCATAATTCTCCATAAATTGTGATGGCAGTTCAACAAAATCACGTGCAACATTTGTCCCTGAAAGAGTTTCATATGTACATTTTGTAAGCATTCCGTGAAGAGCATGACCAAATTCGTGCAGAAATGTAGTGACTTCATTGAAGGTCAGGAGGGAGGGTTTTGTCAAAGTTGGTCTTGTAAAATTGGCGACAATGGAAACGAGAGGCCTGATATCTTTTTCTGTTTCTAAGCTTTGATCACGGTAGCAGGTCATCCAGGCACCGTTGGATTTTCCAGGTCTTGGAAAATAATCCATATAAAGTATTGCCAGCAGGGTATCATCACTGTCATGAACTTCCCATGTCTTTACCTCCTCGTGATAAACGGGTATCTTTTCATTACTGATGAACTTGATACCATAGAGTGTTGAAGCAAGGTTAAAAACAGCTTTTTCTGCATTTTCAAGAACAAAAAAAGGTTTAAGGACTTCATCATCAATGTCATATTTTAATTTTCTCAGTTTCTCAGAATAATAGGCCCAATCCCATCTTTCCAGCTTGTCACTGTGTCCGTTTTCACCGGCATACTTATTCAGATTTTCGTAATCCCTGAGAGCAGCCTTTTTTGATGTCTCATAAAGCTCATTCATAAAAGATTCAACTTTTGCTGTTGTATCAGCCATTCTGTCTCCAAGGATTAATTCGGCAAAATTGTTAAATCCCAGTATTTTAGCTAATTCAAGTCGCAGGCTAACAATATCATAAACTAGTTTACGGTTATCGTTATCATTCCCGTGAAATGCCCTTGAAGTATATGCTCTAAGCATTCTTTCCCGCAGATTTCTTTTTTCGGAATATTGCATAAAAGGTATGTAGCTCGGGAAATGAAGCGTGAAGATCCATCCTTCTTTTTTGCGTTTTTTTGCCTCCATGGCAGCCATCTCAACAGTTCCTTCCGGTAATCCTGCAAGATCATTTTCATCAGTGATATGAAGTTCGAAAGCATTTGTCTCTTCCAGTATATTTTCTTCAAAAGTCACTGCCAGTCGTGAGAGTTCCTCTGATATTTTCCTGAAATGCTGTTTTTTATCTTCATTCAGATCAGCACCGCCGAGAATGAAATTCCTGTATTCTTTTTCAACAAGCATCTTTTGTTCGGTTGTCAGTCCTGCTGACTCCCTGGACTCATATACTACTTTTAACCTTACAAAAAGTTTTTCATTAAGGGTGATATCATTCGAAAACCGGGTAAGCAAAGGTGAAACAACTCTGGCTGTGTCCTGTAGCTCTTTGGTTGTTTCTGCACTATTAAGATTAAAAAGAATGGCTGTTATTTCCCCCAGTTTCCTTCCTGTCCTGTCCATTTCAGCAACAGTGTTTTCAAAATCCGGAAGTTCAGGATTATCGGCTATTGCTTTAATTTCCTCACCAGCCGATTTAATCGTTTCTTCGACAGCCGGGATGAAATGGACAGTTTCTATTATATTAAAGGGGGGTGTATTGAACGGAGTATTCCATTCCTTGAGGAGTGGATTCATATGCCTGTTATTATTATCAAAATGGCAGATCGTTCAGTTCATCATTTTCAGGAGGAATATCTTCCAGTGTTACATCAGATGAAAGATTCTGATCCTGTTCGTCGGAGGATATTTTTTCAATCTTCCAGACATCAAGATTAGTAAAATAATTTATCCTACCATCTCTTTCCCATTTATTACCTCTGAGGTTGAACCATATCTTTACATTCTCGTTCATAAATGATTCATTGATGAGATCGCATTTATCCTGTATTAGCTGGAATTTAATATAATCGACAAATACGGCTGTTCCTCCTGCTTCTTTTTTCTCGATGACAAATTCTCTTTTACGGAATTTATCACTCACCTGATTGACAGGGGAGATATCAATGATCCTGCCTGTTGTTTCAAATGCCATATGATTTTATTCTTCGTGAACGGTTATTTTTTCGATCTTGTCACCCTGACGGATCAGGTCTATAACATCAGTACCTTCGTACACCTTTCCAAAGCATGTGTGTTGTTTGTCGAGGTGTTTGGTATTTGTCCTGCTGTGACAGATGAAGAACTGGGAACCACCGGTATCTCTGCCTGCATGTGCCATGGAAAGGATACCCCTGTCGTGATATTGGTTTCCTCCGTTAAGTTCACATTTTATACTATATCCGGGTCCTCCGGTACCCACCCTGGGATCGCTCATATCTTTGGAATATGGACATCCTCCCTGGATAACGAAATTGTCGATAACACGGTGGAAGGCGAGCCCGTCATAAAAACCCTGCTTTATGAGGGAAATGAAGTTATCAACTGTATTGGGAGCATCTTCTTCGAAGAAGTTAATATTCATGACACCCCTGGTGGTATGTATTTCAGCACTCTTCATTATTCTACTATTTCGAGAAGCTCAACATCAAAAATAAGAGTTGAAAATGGTTGTATCTGCTCACCAGCACCGCTTGCTCCATAAGCGAGATTTTCAGGAAGATAAATTTTGAATTTTGATCCTTCAGGCATAAGCTGAAGAGCCTCTATCCATCCTGGAATAACATTGGAAAGAGGGAATTGTGCAGGCTCTCCTTTTTTTATTGATGAATCAAATTCTGTTCCATCAATCAGGGTTCCGACATAGTGTACTTTAACAATGCTTTCCATAGTAGGTTTTGGTCCCGCACCCATTTTTATCACCTCATACTGTAA
>CAZOZU010000298.1:0-3323 GCA_964584355.1 uncultured Rikenellaceae bacterium | reverse complement strand
GGTATTATAAAACTGTCAAGAGGTTCAAGATCTTCTTCGGTTTTATCAATCTCATTTTCAATTTTCCTGATACAATCGGGTTCCGGCAGGTATTTACCCTCTTTGGCTTTTTTCGGATCAGAAGCAATGGTTGCGGCAACTCTCATCAATTGATCCTGTAAGTATTTAAGAAAATCTTTGCGAATAAAATTTTCACGATGATCTGCTAAAAGGCCTATCCATGAGATAAGTTCATCAACAGTACCGTAAGCCTCAACACGAATATGGTACTTTGGTATTCTCTCACCACCTGCCAATGAGGTAGTGCCATCATCGCCTGTGCGGGTATATATTTTCATAACCTTGAAATATAAGGTAATCCTGCCACCCTGCTAAATAAATAAAGATCAGGCTGGTATATACTTTTCGTTTGGTACATCCTCGGCCACCTCTCCGTCAAAAAGTCTTATTATACGGGCTGCATGCCTTGCTATATCTTCCTCATGGGTAACTACAATAACTGTATTACCATTTCTATGTATGTCATCGAGAAGCCCCATGATATCAATCGAAGTCTTACTATCAAGGTTTCCGGTAGGTTCATCAGCTAATATTATTGAAGGATTGTTAACCAGCGCCCTTGCTATTGCAACACGTTGTCTTTGTCCACCTGAAAGCTCGTTTGGTTTATGTGTCATCCTGTCCCCAAGCCCAACATGTTCCAGCGTTTCAATAGCCATCTTTTCACGCTCAGCTTTTTGAATCCCGGCATATATCAGGGGAAGTGTGATATTTTCCAGTGCTGTGTATCGGGGAAGAAGATTAAAAGTCTGAAAAACAAATCCTATCTCTTTATTACGTGTCTCGGCAAGAAAATCATCATCCATCTTACTTACATCGGTTCCGTTAAGTATATAGGATCCACTGGTTGGTGTGTCAAGACAGCCAAGCAGGTTCATCAAGGTTGATTTACCTGAACCTGAGGGACCCATAATTGCCACATATTCATTTTTATTGATATTTAAAGTTACCGATCTTAAAGCTCTGACTATTACTGTTCCTATCTGGTAGTTCTTAACAATATTATGTATCTCAATTACTCTGTTCATTTCTTATAGAATTTGAATTTTCGAAATTAGATTAATTTAGTTAAATACGAAATTTTAGTATCTTAATTTTTGTTAATACCTTATTACATAGTTGTAACGGCTCATTCCCTTCTTGAAAAAAACCAGCCCCATCCTGAAAATATCTATTGTAATAGTAACCTTTTCATAATTCTTAATCAATGTCCACGCCTCTTCCATTTCACCTGAACTGTGTATGTCATCGATTATGATAACTGTTTTGTTGTCAGACATATCTGCCAGCTGTTCAAAATATTTTAATGTGGGTTCTTTCCTGTGGTTACCATCAATAAACACCAGGCCAGGTTTTACAGATTTTCTGTATATATCAGGAATTGCTTCATCAAATGATTTCTGTATGAGGTTTACATTATTTATTCCAAAACTCTTAAAGTTCTCATCTGCAATTTTAGCGGTGGCAGAACATCCTTCAATGGTATATATCGTCGAATCAGGACATGCAGTTGCAAGGTATAATGTGCTTATACCCAACGATGTGCCAAGTTCTACTATATCAGGCTTTCCAAACTCTGATGCCATGTTCGATAATAATCTGCCATATTTTCGCGATACTGCTGAATATGCTGTAATATCTGATACTCTTCTTAAATTATTTTTCATTTTTGATGATCCGGCTCCAAGATCCTGTATTGAAATGACTCTGTCGTCGGAAAGATTTTTCTTTCTTATATTCTCAATCTTTAAGACAATATCCCTGTCGGTTTTATTCCGCATAATTCTTGATACCACGTCGAAAACAAAAGGGCTGTGTATGCCATAACCCTTCCAATGTCCTGAAAACATAAGATAACCCATATATTTTATCATGGGGAAAAACATTCCTTCTCAGATAATATATTTTTAGGTAAGGTGTGCAAAAATAAGTATTTTAGGTCATCTTTAAAATTTATAGAATCAGAATAGAAAAGCTTTTATCCCTTATTATAAGAAATTACGGATTTCAAAGGTTATAAATTTAATAGATGCACGAATTTCTCGAAACTGATATAAAATACTTACCAGGAGTCGGTCCCAAAAGAGCAGAATTACTCAATAAGGAACTTAATATATTCACCTATAATGATTTACTGTATTATTTCCCATATAAATATATTGACAGGACAAAGTATTACAAGATTTCAGAACTCGACCCCGCCTTGCCATTCGTACAGATAAAGGGTATGATAAAAGGATATTATACTGAAGGACACAGAACAGGGAAAAGGCTGGTAGCAGATTTTGGTGATGATACAGGAACTATCAAACTTGTGTGGTTCAAAGGCAGTAAATGGATTACAGGCAGCTATGTTCCCGGTGTTGAATATATTATATTTGGGAAACCTGGTATCTTCAATGGTATGATCAACATAATCCACCCTGAGATTGAAGCATCAGAAAAAGTTGCCGAGAGGATGAGTTCAGCACTTCAGGCACAATATAGCACTACCGAAAAACTGAAGAATCATTACCTGAACTCGAAAGCTTTGAGCAAGCTTATGGGAAATCTTTTCCGGCAAATGACATTTACCCTGTCTGAGACTTTGCCCGCAGGTATTATTTCAAAGTACAAGCTGATGGATCTTCACCAGGCCCTCCAGAAGATACATTTTCCTTCTGATCCGGGTGAAATTGAAAAAGCCAGGTATCGCCTTAAATTTGAGGAACTCTTTTATATCCAGCTTAATCTGTTAAGGTATAAGAATCAGCGTTCCCAAAAATTCAAGGGTTTTGTATTCTCAAGTGTTGGTGATAATTTCAATAATTTCTACTATAACAATCTGCCGTTTTCACTCACTGATGCACAGAAAAGAGTTATGAAAGAGATACGCAAAGATCTTGGTTCAGGGAGGCAGATGAACAGGCTTCTCCAGGGTGATGTTGGCAGTGGAAAAACACTTGTTGCCCTGATGAGCATGCTTATTGCCATTGATAACGGGTACCAGGCCTGTATCATGGCCCCAACAGAGATACTTGCTGCTCAGCATTATGATACAATCACAAAAATGCTTGAAGACATCAATATAAAAGTCAGACTTTTAACAGGTTCCTCAAAAAGATCATTAAGAAAAGATATTAACGAATCGCTGCTCAATAAATCATTGAACATACTTATAGGTACACATGCTCTTATCGAAGAAAATGTAAAATTCGCCAACCTTGGACTGGTAATTATTGATGAGCAGCACAGGTTCGGTGTTGAACAGAGAGCACGGCTCT
>CAZOZU010000297.1:0-3339 GCA_964584355.1 uncultured Rikenellaceae bacterium | reverse complement strand
GTTGACACGGAAGAGAAAGCTACTGTAAAAGCAGTAAGGTTAGCTGAAATGAAAGCTGAATATTCCGACTTTGGCACCAGACGTCGATTCTCATTTGATGTACATGATCGTGTTATAAAATCGCTGAAAAAAAACTCAAAGAGCTTTTTTAAAGGAACAAGCAATGTGTTTCTTGCCATGAAACACAATCTTACTCCAATAGGCACACATCCTCATGAATGGTTTATGTTCCATGCTTCCCGTTATGGTTATCGTTCAGCCAATACCAGGTCTCTTGATGCCTGGGTGAACATATATCAGGGGGATCTTGGAATTGCACTGAGCGATACTTTCACCTCAGATAATTTCTTTGACAGTTTTTCTCCTTTACATGCAAAGCTGTTTGACGGAATACGACATGATAGCGGTGATCCTTTGGAATTTACAAAAAAAGTGATAGCATTTTATAAAAGCAAAAGGATCGATCCTGCAACAAAGACAATTGTCTTCAGCGATGCTCTTAACCTTAACAAAGTAAAGAGAATCAGGCAGCATATCAGAGGCAGGATTCATGATGTATATGGCATAGGTACATATCTTACAAATGATGTCGGCGTTGATCCTCTGAATATCGTTATTAAGATTACAGGTTCCAAACCGTATCAAAATGGAGATTTCCATCCGGTGATAAAATTATCAGATGATATGGGAAAAGAGACCGGTGATCCTGATGAAATTAAATTATGCAGGGCTGTATTAAACCTCTAGATAATAATCGGGTTACTCAGGTGTGGATTACAAATCCACACCAGCAGACTGTGCATCAGTGCTGGCACGGATTTGTAATCCGTGCCAACATCTATATCATTGAATCATCTCATTTACGGGTAGTCCGTATTGTTCCTTCATTTCGATGTCCAAAGTTTTCAATTGCTCGATGACAGGATTATAGATTTCGGGTATAACCGGCCTGAAAACACCTTTGAGATTTATTTTCTTTTCGAGGATCATTTTTACTGCAATAGAAGCAGGCAGGGCGACAGTCCTTGCAACAGCTGTATTAGAAGAGGGTGATCCGAAGTCAAGCATCGACGATTTTATGACCTCTTTTTTCCCATCGGCCCATGAAGCAAGGAAAATATGCTGCATTACTACCATATCTCTCTCATTGTCTGACAGTGACATACGGCTTACCATCCTGTTCGAGGTTATATCGAATGGTGTTGTTACGGAGTACTGGAGTAGCTCATCACTGAAAAAATCCAGGTATTCAAGTGCTTTAACAGGGATGGCGTTTTCACTGATACCGAGCTTTGTTGCCACAGATTTTTTCAGGTCTCCGGTTAAAACCTGTGCCTGTTCAGCAAGGAATCCGGCATAGCTCATTCCACTGTAATCCTTTGGTGTATCATCAATCATGTTTAACTTCTTCATTGCATCAAGAGTCTCACACCATCCTTTATAACGTAATGTTCCCCTGTACATTGTTACAGCTTCGGGTATCCCGTAAATATCAACATAACTTATAGAATCCCTGTTAGGATAGACTTCAAGTTCCCCCACACCGGGAAAATTATAAATGAATGTATCTTTGAAAAGATCGACAGGTTCTATAAAGACCTTTTTTCCTTTTTTCAGATAAAAAGCATCGCTTTTACTGGCCATTATAACTCCTTTAGGGCTCCATGAAAACTTATATTTCACCGGATTATCTGCAAATTCAGGTGCAGGAAGAGCACCACATAGCGAATAAAATTCCTCAACTTTACCATCCCTGTCATGAATATGATCGATTATCTTCATGGCTGTCATATGATCTATTCCCGGATCAAGACCCATTTCATTTAGCAACAGCACTCCGGCTTTTTTAGCTTCCTCATCAAGAGCCTGCATCTCTTTCTGTACATACGATGTTGTAACCAGAGGTTTTGAAAATCTGATACATGTTTTTGCAACCATGACATGATATCTGTATGGCAGAAATGAAACCACTATATCATGTTCATTTACAAGCACTTCAAGTGTGTTTGCATCATTTGCCGACCATGTCATGGAAGAGCCGTTCGGGTGATCTTTGATCATTCTGTCTGCCTTTGCTTTTGTTGTCGTAGCGATCATCAATTTGTAATTTTTTTCCAGAAGGAATTCGACCATGGGTTTAACAACAAGCCCGGCACCGAGTATCAAAACTTTATTCATATTACCTCCGAATCAAATCTGTTTTAGTGGTACAAGATAACAAAAAACATATGTCCATAATATGATTATTCTCTGTGTCCGTCTGGGGCTGTAGAAGAAGTTAATTTTAACCGCAAAGAACACTAAGCAGGCGCAAAGTACGCAAAGTTATATTCTTGTATTACAGTTCTTTGCGGACTTTGCGTTAAAGGCTTTGCGACCTTTGCGGTTCATTTTTTCAACTTTTTCTACAGCCCAGAGTGCCACTGAGAAAATTGTGATAAAATTGTATCTTTGTTTCTTACCAAAAATAGTTGTTTTTCCCTCAAAAACCCATATGTCAGACAAGCAGAAATACGTTGAAACACCGCTGATGAAGCAATATTACAGTGTCAAGGCAAAACATCCTGATGCTATATTGCTATTCAGGGTTGGCGATTTCTACGAGACCTTCGGTGAAGATGCCATACGTGCATCGGAAATTTTGGGGATAACTCTTACAAGAAGAGCCAATGGAGCAGCTTCATTTGTAGAGCTGGCGGGATTTCCATACCATGCACTTGATACCTATTTGCCAAAACTGGTAAGAGCAGGGCAAAGAGTTGCGATTTGTGAACAACTGGAAGACCCGAAGCTGACAAAGAAGATCGTTAAAAGAGGGATAACAGAGCTTGTAACTCCCGGTGTCTCCCTTAATGATAATGTGCTTAATCATAAAGAGAATAATTTCCTTGCAGCAGTACATATTGAAAGAAGAGTTTCAGGAGCAGCATTTCTGGATATATCCACTGGTGAATTTCTTATTGCAGAAGGCACTTTTGAGTATATAGATCAGATGCTGAATAATCTGCAACCAAAAGAGGTGCTTTACGAAAAAAAGAAGAGGGATCTCTTTATTGAAAATTTTGGAACTAAATATTATACTTTCAAACTGGATGATTGGATCTTCACATCGGAGGCTGCCAATGACCGGCTTCTTAAGCAGTTTGAAACAAGTTCCCTGAAAGGATTCGGCATTGAAAATCTCTCATATGGAATCATAGCTGCAGGTGCTATACTTCATTATCTCGACCTGACACAACATGAGCAACTTGGACATATTACCAGTCTGTCGCGGATTGAAGAAGAGAGATATATGTGGCTTGATAAATTTACAGTGAGAAACCTTGAGTTATTCCATTC
>CAZOZU010000296.1:0-3342 GCA_964584355.1 uncultured Rikenellaceae bacterium | reverse complement strand
TATTGCAGACTCTGTTCCGGATATGGAAATAATTCCATTCGAAATAGTACTTAAGGATGATGCAGAAGAAAAAACATATAAATATGATATTACTGCCCATGCCCCTGATTTTGAGGTGCTTAATTTCCTTCTTGATGATTCAGTGAGCGGAAATGGCAACAATATTGCCGACCAGGGTGAGATTATAAGACTTATCTTCCGGATACGGAATGAAGGGACGAGCAGTACATCAGGGCAGTTTTATATTTCAAGCACCAATCCTTCAATCACTATTCTTGATCCTCCCATAAAATCAGATATTCTGGGGTACGGTGAATCAACCAGCATACCGGTCTCTGTAAAGATATCCGAAGAGGTTGCATCAGGCGCTGTTATATATGTATCAGCCATTTTTGACTGTCCTCCTTACGTTGTGACCAGGGAATTCTCATTCAGGGTAGGCCAGATAAGGGAATCCTTTGAATATGAATCATTCAGTATATTCCCGTGGCTTAATATCAGCAAGGTACCATGGATAATTACCGGTACTGATTCTTATGACGGCATCTCATCTGCCCGCTCAGGAGAGATAGGACATAATTCATCATCTGTTCTTTCAATTAAAGCATATTATTCAGAGGATGACTCCCTGAGGTTTTTCTATAAAGTATCTTCAGAGTATAATTATGATTTTCTGATCTTTAAACTTAACGATACAGAGATTTTCAGAATATCGGGGGAAACAAATTGGGAACAGAAAGTGATCGCGATACCTTCCGGTTTTAATAATATGCAATGGATCTCTAAGAAAGATCAGGCCATAATTGGAGGTTCTGACTGTGCTATAATTGATATGATCGATTTTTCCGAATCAGGTACAGTAAGATACGTCAGAAGGGATCTGGCTGCAGCAAGGCTGTTATCACCTGTACAGAAAGACAAGATTGGCAGGGAAGAGGTCATAGTTAAAGTATTAAATGAAGGACCCGATACAATCAATGGATTTAACATGGCCTATAGAATTAACGAGGATCTTCCAGTCACGGAACATTTCGAGAACAGACTGGTCCCTCTCGGTGATTCAGTTACAGTAACGTTTACTTTGCCCATAGATTTTTCTCGTTATGGCGTTTATAACCTGGAAGTATATGGTTACGAAAATGGTGATGATTATCCGTTTAATGATACACTCCGAACGGAAATAGAACATACTACTATTATTGAACCGTTCCTTGTCTTCCCCAATCCATTTACCGGTGATCTTAATATATTTATCAATTCTGATGTTGCTGGTGATGCACATTTTGCACTCTATAACATAACGGGGAAGAAGGTTCTCGATGTTGAACATGAACTCACAGGGGGATTAAATGAAATTGCCATAAATGCCTTACATCTTCCGCCTTCACTTTATTATCTCAGAATTGAATATCCGGGAGTCACTAGAACTGTAAAAGTTGTGAAAACAAAAGAGTGATCCGGATTACTTTTGTCAGGATTTGTTAATTTTATCCGGTAATCATTATACTTTCTTATCATGTCAACGGAATTACCAAACAGAGAATCGGCACTTGAATTACTTAAAAAGTACAATAAATCAGAAAGTCTCTTAAAGCATGCTCTTGCTGTTGAGGGTGTAATGAGATATATGGCCAGAAAAGCCGGTGAGGATGAAGAAAAATGGGGAGTCGTCGGGCTGGTTCATGATCTCGACTATGAGATGTATCCTGATCAGCATTGTACAATGACCAAAAAGATCCTTGAAGAAAACATGTGGCCTGAGGAATATATAAGAGCAGTGTTAAGTCACGGATGGGGATTGGTAACAGATGTTGAACCTGTAACATTGATGGAAAAAACCTTGTATGCTATGGATGAGCTTACAGGTCTTGTAGTAACAAGTGCCCTGGTAAGACCATCGAAAAGCGTTATGGATTTGGAAGCAAGATCTGTCAGGAAGAAATGGAAAGACAAACGATTTGCTGCCGGTGTCGACAGGTCGGTTATTGAAAAGGGAGCAGAGATGCTGGAGGTAAGTCTTGATGAATTGATTACCGATTGTATTATGGGAATGAGGGAGGTAGCAGAAGAAATCGGATTGAAGGGGGGCTAATACGTGGACGAATTATAAATACATTAAATAGTAGAGCAAGGTCTGAGACCTGACTCTACTATTTTAATTATAACAATAAATTCGATCAGGATATCCTACATCTCCTTTAGTTTTATATTCCTGAACCACACATCATTACCGTGGTCCTGAAATCCTATATAGCCCTCTCTGGCTGTATTGACAAACCATTCCCAGTCTGCGAATTTTGAATCAGCACACATCTTCTTCCAGTCATCAGTCCAGAGATGAAACTCTACTACATTAGCACCGTTTGATTTAAATACAACAGTGCCCTGGTAGCAAAGAATTCCAACCTGGTTCCACTCACCGGCTGGTTTGGTATTCTGTGGTTTCGCAGGAATAAGGTCGTAAAGAGAACTTGCCATACGATTTCCGTCAACACCAAGCTTTGCATCAGGATGTCTCTCATTGTCAAGTATTTGCATTTCAGGAGCCGATTTATAAATCGGTTCCCCGGGTATTTCCTGGCCAAGCAGGAATATTCCACTATTTCCTCCTTCAGATATTTTCCACTCAAGTGAAATTTCAAAATCTTTCAGTTTTTTATCGTAGATAATATCACCACCACCGCCACCGGCTTCACCAGCTCCTGATCCAATACAGTGCAGTGTACCGTCAACAACCTCCCATCCCTTTTCAGGGAAAGTGGCCTTATTATATCCACGCCAGCCGGTTGTTGTCTTACCATCAAAAATAGTAACCCATCCTTCTTCCTGGTCAGAAACTGCAGTTTTTGATTTACCTGTTGATGCACATGATGTAATTCCCATTATAAGAACAAATGATAAAATAATATTGACAATCTTCATTTTAATATTTATTAATGTTTATGATTCAAATTTAATGGTAAAAACGCTATAATACCGTGTCTTTACATTATGCAGGCATATCAGGTAATGAGAAGCCATTTTGGTAATTATGTTTTATCATTTCATTAGCAAATTCTTTTGCATTCATCGGGTTAGTCCATTTCTTATTGAATGTTGGATGACCATCTTTAATTGTGAATGCATCCTCAATACATATTCTGACATTCTCGGAATCATCAATATTAGTAAATTCCATCTTCTCTCCATCCCATTCGAGTTCTTTGTTAAGACCCTGAAGTCTCACTGCAAGTACTCCCATTACTACCATTTCGTTGAATGGGCCGGCCTCAGCAAATAATGATTTGGTTTCAACCCTGCTTTCCGGGCTCTCCTTGCATGCACGTACCCAGTCCATTTCAT
>CAZOZU010000295.1:0-3360 GCA_964584355.1 uncultured Rikenellaceae bacterium | reverse complement strand
GCCTTTTCATTCAGCCAGGCTGAAGCAAAACCCATGATTATTTTTTATTCTCTTCTTGATACTTTTTATTGATGGCATCAAGTACTTTTTGTGTTATGTCGAGAGTAGTATCTCCATAAAGGACCTGTCCTCCGAAACTTTTGCCAAGTATATACTGATAGTTATACTCTGATTTATGTTCTTCGAGAAACGAGGTTATATACTCAAGTATCTGGCGGTTCATTACCTGTTCTTCCTCAAGAAGGTTGGCCTGGAGGTTATCACGCAGATTTACCAGTTCCTGCTGCTGTTGAAGAAGGTCTTGTTCCATCTCTGCTGCCGTAGCTCTTGTTACGAGTCCTTTATTCACCTTTTCCTGATAGTCACGTGCACTCCTTTCATATTGATTAGCCTTGGAATTGAGCTCAGTCTCAGCTTTTTGCTGTTTTTCCATCAATTCGTCCCTTCTGTCGTAGAACATATCGAATTTAAAGATTACCGTATCAACATTCACATATGCAATACCTGATGCAGTTACTTCAGGGTGTTCAGACGGTTCTTCAGTTTTTTTATTCTTTCCACTTCCTGTAAAGTGCAAAAAATAGAGAAGGCCCAAAGCCACAAATAGTATTGAAAACAGTACAATGGAAATCTTCTTCATTGCATTTTAATTATTTGTTTAACAATATAATCAGCCGCAAATATAAAACAATTATAAATAGGACTACAAACTGTCAGGAATTTAAATTAGGGTTAAGTTATAAATTTAAAACTCAGGACAAGGTATTGCTCTTATCTTCCTCCGATTGGATCGGAGAGAAACTGATGTGAATTCATAAATAAGTGATACCTCATGTGCTCCTGCAGTTGAACTTATCAGATTTGAAATAGTAAAATCATAGCTATATCCGATGTGCAATTGGTCGGTCTTGATCCCAACGAGGCCTATAATAGCATCTCCAGCCTGCGATGTAACCAGTGGTATTCCCCTATACCAGAGCCCGAAAATAAGAGGATCTTTATAATAGTATAATCCGAGATCTGTCTGGTAAAATTTAGCCTGCTTCTGGAAGTTCATTGCAACAGATAAAACCTCTTTTATCTTTGTTCGTAACCTGGTTTTTTTTACTATCTGCATACCGCCGTAAAGGTTAAACTTTATAGGTACTCTGGCATCATCACCATAAAAGGATGTTTTAGGGGCAAGAAGATGGTCAAGAGTAAATCCTGCCCAAATCCTGTCGTTATAGGCAAGAGATGAGAATGTAAAATCGACATCGGCGACATTATCGAAGGGAGGAGGAGAAACTGAAGGAGTAACGCCACTACCTGTTAACTGGCTGTTCCACACAAGCTTATAAATATCAAGCCCAAGATAATAAAACTTGAAATTAACACCGGGTCTTACATGCCATTCCCTGTTGATATTGAAGTCGTAAGAATATAGTAGTCCTATATTGGTTGTGCTCAAATCGCCTGAACCTGCAACGTCATAGGTTGCAAGTACGCCAATACCTGAATTGAAATTTATCAGTGCTTTGTCGAATGATATACTGTAAGTGTGGAAAACTCCGGGGATGGCAGGCCACTGGTTCCTGTAGTTCATGCTAAAACGATACTCCTCAGTAGCTCCTGCAAAAGAGGGGGCAAGATAAAGCGGGTTAGCATAAAACTGTGAAAAAGTAGGATCCTGGCTGTATGCATCAACAAGAAAAATAAACGTTAGAATAAATATATATTTGATCCTCTTCAGCAAGGTCACTCCCGTAAGTTTAAGATAAACGAAAATAGTTAAATCCTGTCATAAATCATTAAAGTAAACGAAATTTTACGTCAAAAGTGTCAAATATCGACAGGATTTTTACTTAACAGGGTTTAAATATAGATGAATAGCAGGTTTTTTGTGATGAATGAAAAACCCGAATTCAGGGGATGTTTAGACAGAAGAAGTTAGTTCTTAATAAGGGTTACATCTCCCATTTTGGTAAATGGTTCCCCACTTATATATAAGCCACGTACTTTGTAGATATAAACACCAGGTTCGCATAGTGCTCCTTTATAATAACCATCCCACCCTATATTTATATCATTGCTTTCGAAAATCAGGATTCCGAGTCTGCTGAATATTCTCAACTGATATTCCGCAACACCCGAATTTACTGGATGAAATACAAAAGCAGATTCATCACTTCTGGGTGAGTAATATCCTCCGGAAGGACCATTTGGATTAGGCATAAAGGCATTCGGAAAGTTTACATAATAACCTGAACCAGAAAAGGCATTAAATATTATCAGTGAGTCAGAGCATCCATATTCAGAGTATGCAATGAGCTGAATATCATAATCGTCGTACTTACTGTAGATATGTCTCGGTTCAAAGAGTCCTGATACTTTACCATCACCAAAATCCCATTTATATTTTACGGCATTTGTGGAATAATTCATGAATATTATTTCATCATCAGGAATTAAGGCATCTTCAGGGGTGATTTCAAAGCGTGCAGCTGGCCGGGAGTGAACAATAATATCGACAGAGGAGGAGAGCCTATTACCATCAGCGGTAAACACCTCGAGGGTCACTTCATATTCACCTTCATTATCAAATAACCACTCCGTATTCCTGTAGTTTGAATAACCTCCATCACCAAAGGTCCATCTGCATGAATCCTGCGGTGAAATCATACTCCTGAATATTACCTTCAACGGGGCACACCCTTCAGTAACAGATGCTGCAATGAGATTAGCTATCTTTTTTACTGTAGCTTTCAGGCTGTTTCTTCCGGTTTTATCATCTGATATTATATTTTCATCAGAAATGTCAGGGATCTTCACAGAATTCACATTACTTACTTTCTGTTCATGATGAACTGGCTTAACCTCATCTGAAGTGATCCCTGTGTAAGTTTTCTTATCTTCTTGTGCTTCAAATACGGTTTTGTTTTCTGTATCACCTTTTTCTTCAATAATGGGGACATTCTTTTTTACTTTCTCATTTATCACCTGTGTGTCAGGTTCTTTTAAAGCAGGAGACTGTTTAAATTGTTCATCACTTTTGGGATTTGAAGAGAGAATGACAGCTATAAGAGTTCCTGCAACGACTATTCCCCCGGCATACCATGCATTGAACTTTGCTGCATTAAAATGAAGGAATCTCCTCACTGCCAGCTTTCTCATGAGAATTTTACTGACTGAGGGAGAAGGAACTATTTCCGCATTTTCCAGTTTATCCCGGAATAATTCCCTAAATGCCTTATCTTCATTCTTATCTTTCACCTTTTTAAACCTCACTTTTCAGTTTCTTTGTTATCAGATGGATAATTGCCTTTCAGTTTACGCAGTTTCCCAAGTTTTTCCCTGATAGCTGCTTTTGCCCTGCTGTAC
>CAZOZU010000294.1:0-3366 GCA_964584355.1 uncultured Rikenellaceae bacterium | reverse complement strand
ATCAAATTGTATTGCTTCTGCCGGCGGCCTGGCAATATCCCGTATATACTGAAGCCAGGATTAAATACCAGGATAAAACATTTGAAACACCTGATTTTAAGGAAACATCATGGAGGATGGTCCAGGAATTCAATACAATTGATGATGAAAAAGGAACCATTGAAGTCTATTATACAAAGGAATTCACCCTTGAAACAGAAGGTCCTTTTTTAAAGGAAGAGAGAGATCTAATTAGAAATATCTCAAGCCTGATAACAGGATATATTAACAGTTACAGGGCACGTGATCTTATTCGTAGTACCAAAGTTGAAAAAGAAGATGATGAGGATTTAGTAAATGTGTCGAGCAGGCAACTGTTACAGAAGTTTCTCGAACGGCATAATGCTGAAAGAGATGTTTTTCACGACTTGCAGCCTTTCAAAGTTAAGGAGATACTTCTTGTTGCAAATCTTTATGATGCTTATTCAATTGAAGGTGAAGGCCGTTTCTCTGATCATATGCTGGGAGAATACTCACAGCTCAGCCTCTCGTCACTGCCCAGAGTAACAGGTGTGACAGGAGATGAAGAGGCTTTTAGTAAACTGAAAGCCAGGCATTATGATATGGTTATTATTATGGTTGGCATTCATAAGGAGAGCCCTATGCAACTTTGTAGGAAGATAAAAAACAGATATCCTTATATGCCAACATTCCTGCTCCTCAACAAACCTGAAGATACCCAATTCGTAAAAAAACAGAAATCAGCCGGCATTCCCTACGATAATTATTTTGTCTGGACAGGTGAATCAAAAGTATTCTTCGCAATGGTTAAACTTCTGGAAGATAAGGTTAATGTGGATAATGACACTAAGATAGGACTTACACGGGTAATCCTTCTGGTTGAAGATTCAGCCGTATATTATTCTAACTATCTTCCTATGCTTTATACTCTTGTTCTTGAGCAGACAAGAAATCTTATTGCAGATGTTTCTACTGATGAACTTTACAAAGTATTAAGACTCAGGGCAAGACCAAAAATACTTCTTGCTTCAAACTGGGAAGATGCAATTACAATATATAATAAATACAAGGAGAACATCCTCTGTGTAATATCTGACATACGATTCCCGAAAAATGGAAAATTATATGAAACAGCCGGTTTTGACCTGATAAGTCAGATTAAGAAAGAAACTCCAAATCTGCCGGCAGTTCTTCAGTCGTCCGATCCCGAAAATGCAAAATATGCCTTTACACTTAAAGCCAGTTTCATTAATAAGAATTCTGAAAGCCTTTTACAAGACCTTAAATCATTTATAACATACTATCTCGGTTTTGGCCATTTCGTTTACAGGGATAATACCGGCCGTCAGATAGCGGTAGCTAAATCAATGAAAGAATTTGAGGCATACCTGGAAACAGTCCCTGAAGATTCCCTGGCTTATCATGCAATGAAAAACCACTTCTCCCTGTGGTTAATGGCCAGAGGTGAAGTAAAGATAGCAAAGCTGATTAATCCCATAAAAGTCACTGATTTCTCAAGTCTGAAAGAACTCAGGGAATTTCTCCTTGAGATAATTCGTAAAAGAAGAAGAGAAATGAATAAGGGGCGTGTGATAAATTTCGAAGAATCTGCTGTTATTGACGAGACTAATGTTGTCAGTCTTTCCTTAGGTTCACTGGGAGGTAAGGGGAGAGGCCTGGCTTTTATTAATACATTGATTTATAGCTTTGAACTGGGCAGATTGCTTCCAGGGATCAATATAAAGGCACCAATAACAGCAATTATCGGTACCGATGAGTTTGATATGTTCATGGAACGTAATCACCTGTGGGATAAGATTAAAGGAGAGAATGATTATTCGGTACTTCAGAGTACTTTTCTTGAAGGAAATCTTAGCTATACTCTTGAGAAACAACTCAGAATACTCCTTAAACAAACTGATAAACCCCTTGCCGTGCGATCATCAAGTCTTTTCGAGGATTCGATGAGCCAACCTTTCTCCGGTATCTTCGGTACATATATTTTACCCAATAACCATCCTGATTTTGAAATAAGATTAAGGCAATTATCCGGAGCAGTTAAACTGGTGTTTTCATCAATATATTCCAGAAATGCACGTAGCTATTTTGAGGCTATCAATTATAAAATAGAACAGGAAAAAATGGCTGTGATACTTCAGGAAGTAGTGGGGCACAAATATGGTGATGTATATTATCCACATATCAGTGGAACCGCTCAATCATTCAATTTTTATCCTGTGGCACATATGACACCACAAGATGGTTTCGCAGTTATGGCAGTAGGACTGGGGCATTATGTTGTTGAAGGTGAAAAAGCATTCAGATTTTCCCCTGTATACCCGTCAATTGATATAATCTCACATAATGACCTGTATAAAAACTCTCAGGTTTATTATTATGCCGTTGACCTTTCAAAAAAAGACCTGAACCTCCTTGAAGGAGAGAATGCAGGACTTATTACTCTTGATATAAGTGAGGCAGAAAAACATGGCACAATAAACCATTCCGCATCAGTACTCAACACTAATAATGATACTATTACTCCTGGTTTGAATACTCCCGGTCCACGGGTGGTGAATTTTGCAAATATTTTAAAATATAATTATATACCATTGGCATCGACTATAAAAACAATACTGGATGTTGTTACTGAAGCAACAGGTAATCCTTCAGAAATAGAATTTGCAGTCGATCTTACAAAAGATAAAAATGGCAATGCCTCTTTTTACCTTCTTCAGATAAAACCGCTCATCGGAACAGGAGCGGGATATAATATTGATCCGGAGACTATTAATAAGGATAATCTGATACTTGAGACATCAAAGAGTATGGGCAACGGAGTGATTAATGATATTACCGATGTTATCTATTTTAATCCTGAGAAATTTGATAACTTAAAGACTGTCCAGATGGCAGAAGAGATAGACAGGATTAATGAAAAGATGACGAAGAAGGGTATTCGTTATATTCTGATAGGTCCGGGACGCTGGGGTTCAAAAGATAAATTCATTGGAGTCCCGGTTGTATGGTCACAAATATCGAATGCAAAAGTAATTGTTGAGATTGGTCTTCCTGATTTTCATATCGATGCTTCACTGGGATCTCATTTCTTTCATAATGTCACATCAATGAATGTCGGTTATTTTTCAATTGACCAGATAACCGACAATGGAATTATAAACTGGGAAAAGCTAAAACAACAAAAGATCATTGAGAAATACAGTTTCTTCAGGCATATAAGGTTTGAAAAACCCCTGCTGGTAAGGATGGACGGTAAAAAAAGGATCGCTGTAATTACAACTACTACTTAAATCTGTGAATTATGACAATAATAGAAGGGATCCTTGATCTTCAGAAATATGATTT
>CAZOZU010000293.1:0-3381 GCA_964584355.1 uncultured Rikenellaceae bacterium | reverse complement strand
TGTCGGGTGTCCAGAATGGCCATGCAATATATTGATCAACAGAGTAATCGGTTTTTACCCAGGTTGTTTTGGCTGTTGAGATATCTGCGATTCCCATTTTCACTTTCGGATTCGGATCTCCGGCTTTAGGATAAGGCACCTGTTCCAGCAGTCCGTGAATCCCGTCAGGCTCATCCAGCCTGTTGAGAGTAAATATCGGGACATCGCATTCATCTGTTCTCAGATATGCAATCTTAGAACCGTCGGGCGACCACCAAAAGGCTGCATAGCGGCTTGACCTTCCAAGTATCTCTTCCATATAGACCCATGAGGAATAACCGTTATATACCCTTTCCGATGCATCTGTTGTCAGCCTAATCTCCCTGCCATTAATCAGGTCATAGACATACAGATCCTTTGCCCTTGTATAGGCGATCTTTGAACCATCAGGAGAAAAGCGAACATTTACCTCATAAAGAGTATCATTGGTGATTCTCCGGGGTGCTTTATCGCCTTTTTTAAAATAGTACAGGTCATTTTCCTTTATCAATATTACACTGTTCACATCCGGACTTATGATGTCGCTCATCTCCATCTCAACACCAGATGGCAGCAACTCTTCCATAATTTCCCGATCCGATAAGGATGGTGGAACAGTTTTGCTTTTACCCGTTTTAATGTTAACATTCTGAATTACAGGATTTCTGTCAGCATCAAATGTGCGTATCAGGTAATGAGTGTCATCAGTCCAACCAAGAATTGCAGCCTGGTTTGGATTTTGCATAGGTCTCTGTGCAAATGCCTGATTGCCTGTAAATAATAAGTAAAGAAGAAAGATCGTAAAGATCTTTACTAGATTGAATTTACTCATGAAGGTAAATTTTAAGTTTATCACTGCATAATGAAATGAACTGTAAAAATAAGAATTAGAACGAGTTTAAAAAACTGATAAGTGTTTTTTAAACATATTATATCTTTACATTAAATTGTGATTGTATTACTAAATCCAGTATGATGAAAAGATTATTCATTTATTCCATTATCCTCCTTGCTATTGCTGCATGTACATCAAGGATGGCTGACTTCAATAATGCTCTGAAAAGTATTAATACCGAGGATCTCGAAGAGTGTGTCTCCATAGTTGGCAGTGACAGTTTTATGGGAAGGGCACTTTTTACAGAGGGTGAAAAACTTACTATAAATTATCTTTCCGAACAACTTGAACTCATCGGTTTTGAACCTGCATTTGACGGAAGTTATTTCCAGTATGTACCATTAGCTGAAATAAGTTCATCAATTAACCAAATTACAATCAATAAATCGTCAAGACAGGTGTTGGGTTTCAATGTACCTGATGAAGTTACTGTCATCTCACCACAGCTAAAGGAGATTGTTGAAATCGACAATTCTGAAATAGTATTTGCAGGTTTTGGTATTGTGGCACCCGAATATGAATGGGATGATTATGCAGATCTTGATGTAAAAGGGAAAACTGTTGTGGTCATGGTTAATGATCCGGGATTATATACAGGCGATACATTATTTTTCAAAGGAAGGGAGATGACCTATTACGGGAGGTGGACCTATAAATATCAGGAGGCTGCCAGACAGGGTGCTGCGGGAATAATGATAATCCATGAAACAGAAGGTGCAGGTTATGGATATAACATTCCGCGTAAGAGCTCAATAACACCCAATTTTTACCTTCAGAGTGCCGATTCAAACAGATCGCTCTGTCAATATACCGGATGGTTTTCGGCTGACGCTGCTGATGCTCTGTTTAATCTCTGTGGCTATAAAGTAGGTAAACTGAGGATGGAGGCCTGTAGAAGAGAATTTACAGGTTTTCCATTAAATCTTAATATCTCGATGAATATCCAAAACAGTATCAGGTACAACAAATCACCAAATGTTGCCGGCATATTAAAAGGATCGGAGAATCGCGATGAATGTATAATCTATACAGCTCACTGGGATCATTTTGGTATTGGCGAAAAGGAAAATGGTGATTCAATTTACAATGGGGCTGTGGATAACGGATCATCATTAGCCTGGGAACTCTCTGTCGGTAAAGCATTTTCAGCTCTTAAGAAAAAGCCGCTGAGAAGCATAATCCTGCTCTTCCCTACAGCTGAAGAACAGGGACTTCTCGGATCGGCTTATTATGCTGAGCACCCTGTAATTCCAATGGAAAAAACAGTAGCATGTATTAATAATGATGCTATTCTGCCCATTGGCCCTATGAAAGATGTAACTATCATCGGTTATGGATAATCATCTGATCTCGATAGCCTTACAGCAGTCGCTGCTGCATTGCAGGACCGTTATATCACCCCGGATCCTGATACACACGCCGGAATGTATTTCAGATCGGATCATTTTAGCTTTGCAGCAAAGGGAGTACCCTCATTATATGCCAAAGGAAGTACTGACAGCCGTGAACATGGAAAAGAATGGGCAGCAGATAAAGTAAAGGATTATATTGAAAACCGTTATCACAGATCCGCTGATAATTATGATCCTGAAACCTGGAATTTCGAAGGTATGGCCGAAGATGCATGCCTTGCTTTTACCATCGGTTATCAACTTGTTAATTCTGATTACTATCCACAATGGAGCCCGGATTCTGAATTTAAACAACTTAGAGAAGGGAGGTAGGTGCCGGGTGCTGGTTACGGCCCGATTGTTGCTCATGTATTTTCACCTAATTTTACTATTGCCTAAATATTTCAACTTTTTGGGTCAGGAATTTTAATGGATATTAAAAAAACGATAAATCAGCATAAGCAGCTTTGTTCTTTCATAAAAGAAAAAAGAATAAAGCAAAGCCTTGATATACTTGCAGATATGATCACCGGTGTTACTTCCGGCGATCTTCGAAATGAGTATGAAAACCTGGTTATTACCTACCGGAATATTCTCACATATACTATTGAAGGCATTAAAGATCCGGAGCGTAATAAGGTATATCTTAAGCTTATTCAGTCGATTCTTGAGCTTTCCGACAAGGTAAGACAGGACATATTGTCACATTTTTCAGGCTGGCATACATACTGGATCAAACAGCAAACAGAAAAAGAACAGAAACTGAGTGGAAAGACAATTGTTGAGAAAGTTGATGATCTGATGTTCAAATCGGAACTGGATGAATGGCTTAAACTGAGCAATGAGATCAATCCTGACCCGGAATCTGAGATCTCAATAAAACATAAAAAGCTTATTAAGAACATATTCAACCATCTATGGCTCACAGATTATTATGGAGAAGCAGAAGAGAGTCTCATCAAAATTATCCTTAATTCAAATAAATTCAGATGGTATGAATCAAGTATTTTTACTACTGCCATAACATTAAGTGCCTTAAGGATATGGCAATCGAAAAAATTGTTATACCTGATAGAT
>CAZOZU010000292.1:0-3390 GCA_964584355.1 uncultured Rikenellaceae bacterium | reverse complement strand
GGATTGCTACTCAGAAAGTGATAATCAGCAATTACTTATTTTAGTAATGGAAATTTCCGGATTGCAGTCTTATCTTGCAGCGTGTATTTCATTGTATATAGTCTCAATTAAATTACCCTGGTTTTCGGTGAATTCTTTCTTAATGTTTTCCAGTGTATAGTTTTTATTCATGTATCCTGATACTTTATTTTGCAGCTCTTTCATTTCATTAATATGTGTACGGATAACATCACGCCCGATTATTTCACTATGACCACTACAGTACTTTTCGGCATCCAGCGTCTCGAGCATTTTTTCGAGTGTTTTAACATGTTCAAATGAATTTCCCCCTTTATAGGAATGTATCAGCTGGGTGCGTCCTATAAATATCTGATCGCCGATAAAGGCAATCCTTTCATGCGGGAAATAAACGACGATATCGCCTGTCGTATGTCCTTTTCCAAAGTACCAGAGCTCAACTTTTTCCGGATCTACATAGAGGTCCATTTTGGTACTAAAAGTCACCGAGGGTATGAATGGTGCAAGCTCGGGGTCATTCCAGGATGAAGGAGCTCCGTTTCTTCCGGGATGAAAGAATTCATGACGACAATTTTCATGTGACACGAAAACAACAGATTTATCGAAAAACCTGTTACCGAAAACATGATCCCCGTCGCTATGTGTGTTGACCATATAAAGTATGGGTTTGTCTGTAAGCTTACGGATCTCCTCAATTGTCTGGTCAACCGATTGCTTATCCATTTTGGCATCTATCAGTAAAACACCATATTCTCCTATAAAGGCACCTCCGTTTGCCCCACTTCCTCCTCTTATTTCGTAAAGGTTATCACCAATTTTAGCAAGGGAAACAGGGGTGGCTTGATTTTGTTGCGCAATGGCATACAGTGGCAACGAAAAAGCAATTAAACAAAAAAAGAATTTGATAAATATTTTCATCTTTTTATGAATTAAATTTCAATTGTAAGAGTTAATACACTATGATTGTCATTATATGTGAACATTACAAATATAGGTAATAAATTATTGTTGCAGGTTGCTGGGAGCAGGTTATAAATTGATTCCCCTCCTTGGAGATCGGAACGCAGTGGAGATTCCGCGTCAGCGGAAGCCTGGTCCGCGATAGCGGAGGGTTAGGGGTGGGTTAATAAGTTACATGTTTGAATCCATTTTATAATATTATAACTTGCAGAATATTAACAACTATAACTTGATTTAATGAAACCGGTCGTCAAATCAATACTGTATATTATGATTTTGATACTGGTGATTCAATGTGAAAGGGATGGCCAACGGCAAATTAGTCATCTACTTTCATAAGCCCTGAGCCCCATGCCCTGAGCCCCATGCCTTATGCTCCTTGCAAATAAGCTGCAACTTATGGTGTCTGATTCACTGATTGATTACTATACCTACCGGGCAATGATCGGATCCGGTTATTTCTTCAAGGATGAAAGCATCTTTTACTGATGGGAGCAAAGATTCGCTGACCACGAAATAATCGATTCTCCAGCCAATATTTCTTAATCTTGCACCGGCCCTGAAGCTCCACCATGAATATCTGCCGGTTTCCTCGGGATGCAGGTGACGAAATGTGTCTGCAAAACCTCCATTCGTCAGCCGGTCCATGCCATCAATCTCCTCCTGCATATAACCTGCTGCCTTATTGTAATTTTCCTTCGGACGGGCAAGGTCAATGGCTTTATGGGCAACATTGAGATCGCCACAGACAATTAACGGCTTGTTTTTTTCCAGATCTTTCAGGTAATTATAAAATGCCTTATCCCAGTCCTGCCTGTAATCCAGCCTCAATAGCTCAGCACCTGAATTAGGCACATATACGTTTATCAGATAATAATGTTCAAATTCCAGGCATAATACCCGTCCTTCATTATCATGTTCTTTATTATTGATACCGAAGGTAATATTCAGAGGTTCAATTTTTGTTAATACCGCTGTTCCCGAATAACCGGGCCTTACAGCCGAATTGGAATATAACCGGTATCCGTTCAGCAACCCAATGGTTTCGGTAACCTGGTGATCCTGGGCTTTGGTTTCCTGTATACAAAGAATATCAGGATCAAGGAGCTCGAGAACTGAAAAAAAATTCTTTTTTGCTATAGCACGGATTCCATTTACGTTCCATGATACAATTTTCATGATTTCAGTATTGTTGATATGTAAAAATAGCTACTGGAATGAAATAATCAATTACAGAAAGAACTTTATTCGGAAAGGTTTGTTGAATATTTGAAGAACATGTTATTTATTAACCAAGCTAAACACATACAATTATGGCTGATTTAAAAACAAAGTACATGGGATTGGAACTTAAAAATCCCGTTATAGTCGGAGCATGCGATCTTGTAACAAGTGTCGACAATCTGAAAAGGATTGAAAAGGCTGGAGCATCAGCAATTGTTTACAAATCACTTTTTGAAGAACAGATACATCTTGAAAACCTGGAATTATTTGAACAAAGGACAGAGTATGAAGAACGAAATGCTGAAATGATAACTCTATTCCCTGACTCTAAGTCTGATCCGGCATTTCCAGTTGAGCATCTAATGAAATTAAGGAAAGCAAAAGAAGCAATATCAATTCCGTTAATTGCTAGTCTGAACGCTGTTTATGATGAAACATGGGTTGAATATGCCAAAAAAATTGAAGAAACGGGAGTCGATGGCATTGAATTGAACTTTTATACTGTCCCTGAAAAATTTGATAGAGAATATGAAGAAATTGAGCAGAAACAGGTAAAAACTCTTTCAGCAGTTAAATCAGCTGTGAACATACCGGTTTCAGTCAAATTAAGCCCCTTTTATACTAATCCTTTAAGGTTTTTATCCGACCTTGACAAAGCAGGTACCGGCGGTTTTGTTTTATTTAACCGGCTTTTTCAGCCCGACATCGAAACAGAGACACAGAAGCATATATTTCCCTATAATCTGAGTAATCCCGAAGATAAAAGGCTGCCTTTACGGTTTGCCGGACTATTGTATGGTAATAGCGGAGCATCAATATGTACAAGCTCAGGAATATTCAATGGCCGGGATGTGATAAAGATGATTTTAGTGGGTGCTGATTGTATTCAGATTGTAAGCACTCTCTATTTGAACCAGATAGAGGTTATCAGTTCAATAGTCGGTGAAATTGAAAAATGGATGGATTCAAATGGATATAATACTATTGATAGTTTCAAAGGAAAACTTTCGAGAAAAAATACAGGAGATGAACTCCCTTACCGTCGTGCACAATATATAGATTTTAAGATGAGTACCACAGAGATCTTAAAGAAATACAAAATAACTAAATAATTGGGTTTATAATCAGAAATATGCCCGGTGTGCAATTTTAGATTCAGCGCTCACGGAAACCTACTGTAACCAATGG
>CAZOZU010000291.1:2043-3400 GCA_964584355.1 uncultured Rikenellaceae bacterium | reverse complement strand
TGCTTGCCCAGGGGTATGATCCTGTCGATGCATCACTGACAGGTGTATTTGTTCACGGCCTGGCAGGGGATATTGCAGCCTTGAAATCAGGCTATGAATCGTTAATAGCTTCCGATATTATTGCTGAAATCGGAAGTGCTTTTATAAATTTAAAAGAAAACGGTAAGGTATGAGAATTAATTAATTGCCTTTTAATAACTACGTATATGAAGAAAAAAATCCACCTTCAGATATTGACCATAGTTATATTATTAATGATGGGTTCATGCTGGCCTGAGAAGAAACTTACAGGCCCCGAATATGTAATTACTCCTCTTTCAGATACTTCACAAATAAAAGGAGGGACTGTAGTATACACTCTTCCAATGACCGTATTCACTTTTCAGGTTATGATGGAAAGAAGTATTGAATTGCCCGGACCTTATGCTGAGTATGCCGAGGAACTACTTGGCTTTAAGGGTGTTATAATGGACGAAAATGAATATTGGTCGATATTGAATATCTCAGTAAGTTCACATGAAGAGGCAGATCCTTCAGAATATTATGTTATTGAGAGTAATAATCTGTTCCACTCAAATGTGCTGACCCTGAAAAAAGAGGGACTGATACTTGATCTTAGTCCTGATATTGAGTTTGAAACAGTCAGCAATATTGGGAAAAAAGAAGTGGACATTGATCAGTTCCAAACATATGATCTTGGGTCAGATGAATATTACAGGATTCAGACAGATACAGCATACAGGCGTGTAAATCTGGATACGGCATTTATCAGGATACCTTATATCGTAGAAACGAAAAAGAGACTTTCTGCCGGCCAGCTTGCAGAAAGAGCAGCCAGGAGACTGATGGAAATAAGAGAAGGAAAAATACTCATCCTGACGGGTGAAGCAAATGTATTTCCCCAGGATGCTGCTGCAATAAATGAATTAAACAGACTTGAAAAGGAATACACAGAACTATTTACAGGTAAAACAACTACTGAAAAACAGACATTTACCTACCAGCTTATTCCCAAAAAAGAGATGGAAGACAATCCGGTAACACTTTTTAAATTTTCCGAAGTTACAGGTCCCGGAGATCCTTCATCGGAAATTGGAACTGAAGTGATTGTCATCCTTAATTCAGAGAAGAAAACCAAAGACCTTATATATATATCTTCAAAGACACCTGATCCATTTAATCCGCCGGTCGATAAACTTTTTTATCGGATACCGGATGTTGTTAATATGTCAGTGATGACAGGGGATGAGATACTATATAACTCAAGAAAACTGGTATATCAATTTGGGGAGATTTTACAATTACCTGGTAATTATATTATCGGAAAATAAAAACGCGGAACGCGGTACTATTCCAT
>CAZOZU010000291.1:0-1943 GCA_964584355.1 uncultured Rikenellaceae bacterium | reverse complement strand
GCTAGCGCGGATTTGTAATCCGTGCCCCATGCTAGCGCGGATTTGTAATCCGTGCCCCATGCTAGCGCGGATTTGTAATCCGTGCTTATGATATTTGGCCCCGATTTTAAATCGGCGCCAGCAAAGGTCTTGAATCTGGAATCTGGAATTTGGAATATTGAATCTATTTATTTTACTTTTCCGACAAAACTCTTCTGATATTCCTCCCAGCTTGTTGTTTTATATGCCTTATCTGCAAAGAAACTTAATAGTGGTTCCATTTCTTTTGGAGGTCTATAACCGGGTACCGGAGAAACACCAAGTTTATCATTTTCGAGGGTAAGAAAGACTACAGTAGGGTAGGACAGATGACCATTGAGAAGGGCAAGAGCAAGCTGATGGGCTCTTCCGGCTTTACCATCATTTATGAAAGTCTGGCCCATGAATGTAACCGCTTTTTTTCCTTCTGCATTGAATTTAACAGGATAGAATTTTGAATTTAGTATCTCAGCTATAACCGAATTTGAAAATGTATCCTGGTCCATTCTTTTACACCAACCGCACCAATCTGTAAAAGTATCAATGAATAAGGGACGGGGTGACTCTTTCATGAGTTTTTCCGCTTCCTGTATCGTATACCACTTTACTGCTTTTTCGTATGGGCCTTGTGCCTGTGAAAAAACATGATTTGATACAAGTGTTATCAGTAGAAATAAAATAATCCTTTTCATCATTCCTCAAATAGTCCTTTTGAAATTTGTGCAAAGTAAATGAATATCTCTAATAATATACTTTGAAATTTAGTTTTCTTTTAAAACAACAATCATACCGTAAATTAGTTCACCTATATTGTAAATAAACAGAAATACATAAAAATATTTTTTTACATTTACCGCTCATAATCCACTAAATACGATCTATGGAAAAAATACGAACCACCCTTCGGGATTCAAAGACAGCACGCTGGACTGCACTGGCGGTAATATCATTTACCATGTTGTGCGGTTATTATCTTACAGATGTAATGGCTCCGCTAAAAGGATTACTTGAAGGCCAGTTACGATGGAGCAGTTCAGAATTTGGGTTTTTCACGAGTGCTTACGGCTGGTTTAATGTTTTCCTTCTGATGCTGATCATAGGAGGAATAATCCTTGATAAAATGGGTGTCCGTTTTACAGGTTTAATGTCAGCTTCAATAATGGTTGCAGGGACATTTATCAAATACTGGGCAGTTTCAACTCATGTTCTTGACGGGCTTACCTGGCATTTATTATTTTGGGATGTTAATGCCCAGGTATTTACTGCCGGTCTTGGTTATGCAATTTTTGGTGTTGGTGTGGAAACTGCAGGGATAACCGTTTCAAAGATAATCGTAAAATGGTTTAAAGGCAAGGAAATGGCATTGGCCATGGGACTTGAAATGGCAACAGCGAGGCTGGGCACAGCCCTGGCTCTCTCAACATCTGTTCCTATTGCCAAAGCATTTGATACAGTTTCAGCCCCGATCCTTGTATGCCTGATCATGCTCTGCATAGGATTGATAGCTTTCATAATGTATACTTTTATGGATAAGAAACTGGATGCTTCAGTCATTGCTGCAGGGGAAGGTGAAAGTCTGGAAATAGAAGAAGAGGAATTCCGTATCCGCGATATACTATATATTGTTACAAATAAAGGCTGGTGGTACATTGCAATTTTATGTGTGCTGTTCTATTCAGCTGTATTTCCTTTCCTGAAATATGCTACTGACCTTATGGTACAGAAATTTAATGTAAGTGAAAACCTTGCCGGCCTAATACCTGCCCTGTTGCCGTTTGGTACCATTCTTTTAACTCCGTTATTCGGCAACGTTTATGACAGAAAAGGGAAAGGTGCTTCAATAATGATTTTAGGGGCAATTCTGATAATTTTTGTTCATTTTATTTACTCAATACCCTTCCTGAATCACTGGATAATTGCAATAT
>CAZOZU010000290.1:0-3419 GCA_964584355.1 uncultured Rikenellaceae bacterium | reverse complement strand
ACAATGCTTTCCATAGTAGGTTTTGGTCCCGTACCCATTTTTATCACCTCATACTGTAATCCGCTTTCTGTTACTGTAACCCCATCTCTCTTTTTGTTTTCATTAAGAAATGCCTCATTTTCAGCAATATAATCTTTATATAATACTTTGTTTGCTTCATTTTGTTTTGCTAATTTATCAGCTTCACGGTCATTGATAAACATCCTTACAAAAGTCCTGGCTGCCTCATCAGTCATAATGGGTTTTCCTTCTTTAACATCAAACATAGCTTTGGCTACCAGTAAAGGATTCAGATCCAGACTATCAGCAAGCAGCCCATTATAGTATATTGTTCCCAGGGCATACGCCAGTGAATCTGAATTGGTTTTCATTTTTGCAGATTTTACTGCACTTTCTGAACAGGCGCCAAGAGTTATGGCCATAACGACAGTAATAATAACTAATCCCTTGATTTTCATTTTGAATATATTAAGTTTAAGATTTCCGCAAAGTTAATACTTTGGGTAAAGTAAAAAAGTCTTTAGTGTTTTTATTTTTCAGCTTTTGACTGCCCTGATGATATGACGTTTTCCAGGTGGTCCTGGAAGAAGAGTTACCCTGAAACCACAGGCTCTGAGATTCCTTTTGACCTCTCCTTTAGAAGAATAGGTGACAAAAACGGCATCCTTTTCAGTAGCTTCACCTATTTTCCTGAAAATGTCCGCAGTCCACATTTCAGGCTGCTTATCAGGACCGAATGCATCAAAATAGAATAGTCCGTAACGGCCTTGAATGATATCAGTTACAAGATCCCCCTTTACTTTTTTCAGTGAGAAATTACGGTTTATCCTGTTCATTTGTCCCCATCTGCATGAATGGATCAGATTGAAGGTTTCCTTTCCCTCTGAGCCAAAGAAACCAGGGTAATTAAGTGAATTTACTATTGTTAGGTCAACAGGATATTTTTCAAATGCAGTATAGAATACCTTTTTTGTACTGTTCAGATTCCGGATCGCTGTTAGCAGTGCATTCAGCCCGGTACCGAAGCCGGCTTCAAATATGTTTAGCGGATTAGCATTACAAACGTCATATCCATTTTCTATAAAAACATACTCAGATTCCTGTATGGCTCCATGTACAGAATGGTAGTGTTCATCCAGTTCGGGAACAAATATGGTATGTGAACCATCCTCAGTTTTAATAATCCTGTTCAAAACAGTTAGAGTTGAGTTCAATGCTTTTTATTCATATATATAGTTATCAGCCCTGAGCCCTGTGCCATTACACTTTCATTCCGATCACAATCACATCATCAACCTGGTCACGGTTACCTTTCCATTCTTCAAAGGCAGTGTCAAGGATCTCTTTCTGTTGCTCCATTGGCTTGTTGTGATTTTGCAGTAACAGATTCTGGAAGGGTTTATACATGAATTTTCTGCCCTTGGGTCCGCCAAACTGATCAGCATATCCATCAGAGAAAAGGTACAGATAATCTCCTTTCCTGATCTCGATGGTTCGGTTAGTAAAAGGAGTGAATGAGATAAAATGTATACCTATGGGCATACGATCGGGAGGATATTTCATCATCTTACTGTCCCTTACATGATAAAGAGGATTGTTTGCACCGGCAAAGTCCAGTTTTCCCTCTTTTATATCAATTATTACCAGTGAAATATCCATGCCGTCTCTTGTCTCTCCTGATATTCCCCTCTGTTTGAGAGTATTGATTATCTCATCCCTGAGATTATTTAGTATCATTGCAGCATTTTCAACTTTCCTTGTATTGATTATCTCCTCAAGGAAAGCATGGCCAAGCATGCTCATGAAAGCGCCGGGTACTCCATGACCTGTACAGTCTCCTGCAGCCACTATTATCTTATCCTGTTGTTTTGACCCCCAGTAGAAATCGCCACTAACGATATCTTTTGGTTTATAGAGTATGAAATTATCGATACCCCATTCATTCAGGAAGTTGGAAGAGGGGAGGACAGCTGCCTGTATCCGGCTGGCATACTGAATACTATCAGTAATCGACTGGTTTTTTTGTTCAATTATATCCTTCTGATTAAGGATTTCGGTATTCTTTGTCTCGAGATCAGCATTGATTTTTTCAATTTCACGTTTACTTTCAGCCAACAGGCGGTTTTTCTTTCTTGTCGACACGAGGCTGAAAAGAATAATTACTGCAACAAGCAATGCCAGTGATCCTATTCCTACTGCCAACTGACGTGCCAGTTTTTCATTCTTTAGTTCTGTCTCTTTTTGCAGCTTATCCTTTTCAAGCAGTTGTTTCTCCTGCTCAAGGGCAAGAGCTTCATCATTTTTCTGTTTGATGAGAAGACTGTCAATAGCCTGCTGCTGACGAAGTGTTCTTACCTCCTGTTCTCTGAGTCCAAGTTCATATCTTTCTTTTTCCAGGACAAGAGACTGGGCAAGCCTGTCTTTCTCTGACCTTTCCAGCTCTCTTTCATTCATCAGGAGCTTAAGTTCATTTTCTTTCTGTAATGCTTCTGCTTTAAGAGTTTTCATTTCTAGCCCGCGTATCTCCTCAGTAGCCAGTTCATTTCTGATCCGTTGTTCAGTAGCATCAAATTCAGCAATCTTATCAGCAGCTTCTCTTTCATCAAGTCGCCCAGCAAAGTTCAGGGAATCACGGAGATGGAGATGTTTTTCGTAAAACTCAAGAGCTTTAACAAAATCATTTCCTTTTTCAAGAACATCAGAATAATCCTGGTAACACATCTGAAGTACATTAAGGTTTTCTGAAGTCTTTGCAGATTCTATACAGTCAAGGCAATATAATTCTGCATGATAATTATCTCCTTTGTTGAAATAGATCTTAGCGAGTATACGGTTTATGCGTGCGACTTCATCTGTTCTGCTAGATTTTTTTGCATGCTGCAGAGCATTTTCAAAACTTTGAAGCATTTCTGTTTGGTTTCCTTCATTTTGATGGCATATAGCTATATTCGACCAGACATCAGTCAGAAAATAATCATTGCCACTTGTTTTTTCTGAAAAATCAACTGCTTTTATAAAGTAGCCAAGAGCCTCATTCAGATCACCTAAGCTGAACATCAGGAAACCCAACTGATTATATGTGGACGCAATATTATTATAGTTATTTTTCCGGGAATAGTAAGAAAGGATATCCTGGTATTTCTCATAAGACCGGTCGTACATTCCCATCTGAATATAGAGTGTTCCCAGTTTCTCGAAACATCTTAAAAGACCTGTAGTATCCTTACCATTTTCATAGCATGATTCGGCAGTATTATACCATTGTGCTGATAATGAGTCATCAGGAAGATAGTAATATGATTTAGCAGTCAATTCAGCTGCAGTAGCCTGTAATCCCGGTTCCTTTTCAGTGTATAGATTAAATTCCTGTTCAGAATATTGTGCAGATTTCTTATATACACCTGCCCTGAAATAATTCC
>CAZOZU010000289.1:0-3434 GCA_964584355.1 uncultured Rikenellaceae bacterium | reverse complement strand
ACTTTGACGGCCTGAAAGATATGGTTGCCCCATCTGATTTTGCATGGTTACATAATAATGACTGGTACTCATTTGCAGGTGTTGCACTTACATGGAAGATTTATAGTACACTGGTCGGATGCCCTACTTATGACGATGTTATTGAGAGAAGAAAACGATAAATTATGACTTTGAAAGAGAGAATAGATAAGAGTAAGCTGCCAGTTCATATTGCCATAATAATGGATGGTAATGGCAGATGGGCCTCTCAGCATGGTTTGGAGAGAATACTGGGACATCAAAGGGGAGTGGAAGCTGTAAGGAATGTTATAGAGGCAGCTGCTGAACTTGAAATTAAATATCTTACACTATATGCTTTTTCAACCGAGAACTGGGAAAGACCTGATAACGAAGTTACAGCTCTTATGAGAATTATGGTGCAATCTCTTAATAAAGAGACTGATACAATGATAAAAAACAATATCCGGATGACTGCTATTGGCGATTTTAACCGGCTTGCAAAAGATGTGAGGAATAGGCTTTATGATACTATTAATCTTACAGCAGGATCAACCGGATTAAACCTCATTATAGCACTAAGTTATAGCTCCAGATGGGAAATAACAGAAGCTGTAAAAAAAATTGCCCTTGAAATAGAAACCAAAAAGTTAAAGCCGGAAGATATAAATAACGGACTATTAGAAAAACACCTGAATACAAGTGGCATCCCTGATCCTGATCTTTTGATCAGGACAAGTGGTGAATTACGAATAAGTAACTTTCTTTTATGGCAGCTGGCATATACTGAATTATATTTTACCGGCAAACTTTGGCCTGATTTTGGTAAGGATGATCTGTATGATGCTATCATTGATTTCCAGAAGCGGGAAAGAAGATTCGGAAAGACAGGTGAACAGACGTTGGAAAAATGATTGAAAAAAAATTGGTTAGAAGATTTAACATATTTATTCTGGTATCATTTCTGATTTTCCCTTACACTCCGATGGTTGCTCAGGAGACACAGGAAATATTTGATTATCTTACAGAAGAGGAATATGTTGTGGGTGGTGTCTCTGTTTCCGGGATCAGGTATCTGGATATTAATGCACTGATAGGGATATCAGGCCTCAGAGTCGGACAGAAAATTTCAATCCCGGGAGAGATAGTGTCAAATGCCGTAAAGAAACTGTGGCAGCAGGGACTCTTCTCTGATGTCAGGATATCTATTGACAGAATACAATTTGATACAGCATATTTTGATATATACCTTCAGGAAAGACCAAGAATTTCATCAATCAATATAAATGGAATTAGAGCAACAGAAACTAAGGATATCCTCGAAAAAATTAATCTTCCCGTAGGATCACAGCTGACGTCATATATTATGACTACAACATCAAAGATCATAAAGGATCATTTCATTGAAAAAGGATTCCTGAGCACGACTGTTGATTTTGTACAGAAAGATGATCCCGATCAACCTAACAATGTTATCCTCAATATCAATATTGATAAAAAGGAGAGAGTGAAAATTGAAAAATTCACATTTGTGGGTAACGAAAATTTTGAAGAGGGTAAGCTTCGCCGGCAGATGAAAGGAACAAAGAAGAAAAACCTGAATTTTTTCAAACCTTCAAAATATATAAATGAAAAATTTAAAGAAGATAAGGAAACCCTTATTACATTCTATAACGATAATGGATTCAGGGATTTCACTATTCTTTCAGATTCGCTGTATAAAATATCCGAAGACCGTGTCGGCCTCTTAATCAGGGTTGATGAAGGTAACCAGTATTTCCTGAGGAGTGTAAACTGGGTAGGTAACAGTGTATACAGGCAAGAGGATCTTGACAGGGTTTTTAATGTTGAAAGGGGATCAGTTTATAATCAATCACTTATTCTTGACAGGCTTACCGGGGCAGGCGGAGCCCAGGATGCAGTGAATAATCTCTATCTTGATTTTGGATATCTCTTTTCACAGATCATTCCCGTTGAAGCCAAGGTGGAAGATGATTCTATTGATTTGGAAATCAGAATATATGAGGGTGAACAGGCCTATCTAAATAATATTATTATTGCAGGAAATACACGTACCAATGAACATGTTGCACGACGTGAACTCTATACTTTGCCGGGAGATCTTTTCAGTAAAGATAAGATTATAAGATCTATACGTCAGCTCGGTGTTCTTGGCCATTTTGATCCTGAGAAGATCAGTCCCACACCTCTTTCTGATCCTATAAATGGTACAGTTGACCTTCTTTATAAACTCGAAGAGAAAGCAAACGACCAGTTTGAAGTATCAGGAGGCTGGGGTGCAGGAATGCTTGTGGGTACTATTGGGGTAAGGTTTAATAATTTTGCGATGAGAAACTTCTTCAAATGGAATGAGTGGAGGCCTTACCCGTCAGGTGATGGACAATCGCTTAGTATAAGGGCTCAGTCGAACGGACGTGTATATCAATCGTACAATATCTCATTTGTCGAACCATGGCTTGGCGGGAACAAACCAAACACCTTCTCAGTATCACTTTACAGATCAATGCTTACCAATGGCAAGAAGAAAGCGGATGACGGTTACCAGTCGATGATCATTGATGGTGCTTCAATAGGACTTGGTAAGAGACTCGACTGGCCCGATGACTATTTTTCAATATACGGAGAGTTTAGCTATCAGAAATATGATCTTAATAACTATTCGGTTATGTCGTTCCTGTTTCAGAACGGCATGTCAAACCTGCTGAGCTTAACAGGTAGGATTCAAAGGTTCTCAACAAGTCCTAACCTTATTTATCCAAGAAGTGGATCTTCATTCTCATTGTCACTTCAGGCAACACCCCCTTATTCCTTATTAAGCGGGAAAGACATGACAGACGTCCCTGACCAGGTTAAATACAAATGGATAGAGTTTCATAAATGGATATTTAAAGCTGATTATTATTTCCCTCTTGATCGTGCAGATAAGCTTGTACTTAATACTCGCTTTTCATTTGGATACCTCGGTTTTTATAACAAGGATATAGGACCGTCACCTTTCGAGAACTTTTCTGTTGGTGGCGACGGTATGACAGGCTATAGCTTCTATGGAAGAGAGATTATATCATTGAGAGGTTACTCTTCAGGTAGTGGAGGAGTAGGTTCTCTTACACCACTCGACCCTGAAACCAGGGCACCATCAGGTAATGTATATTCAAAAATAACATTCGAATTAAGATATCCCATAACACTTAATCCACAGGCAACAATATATGCACTGGCATTTCTTGAAACAGGAAGAGCCTGGACATATCTTAAAGATTATAATCCGTTTAGGATGAACAGGGCAGCAGGCTTTGGACTGAGAGCAAACCTCCCCATGTTTGGTCTGCTAGGAATAGACTGGGGATACGGGTTCGACGAAGTACCCGATCCAACAAACTTCCCTGATGCAAATAAATCACAATTCCATTTTGTAA
>CAZOZU010000288.1:0-3451 GCA_964584355.1 uncultured Rikenellaceae bacterium | reverse complement strand
GATTAGGTTATAATAATTAAATAACTACTTTTGTAAATTAATAAATTAATAAATTATCGTGATGAAAAGAATCATTGGAATTGCAGCCCTTGTTATTCTTGTTGCAACTACCGCCCAGTCCCAGAACTTGAAGTTTGGACATATTAATAGTGACGAACTGATACAGATTATGCCTGAATTTGATTCAGCAAATGCCCAACTTGAAACTTTCCGTCAGGAACTTATCAATGCTCTGGAACTGATGACTGTCGAGCTCAATAATAAAAGTGATGCATATAATAAAGAAAGTAAAAACCTTACTGAGGTAGTAAGGCAAACCAAAGAACAGGAGCTTGTTGATCTCAACAGGAGAATACAGGATTTCCAGGCTAATGCACAGGAACAACTTCAAAACAAGAACATTGAACTATTCCAGCCCATCTATACAAAAGTCGAAAAAGCTATTAAGGATGTAGGTAAAGAGAATGGATTCCTTTATATTTTTAACACTGGTTCACTTCTCTATTTCGATGGATCAAAAAGCGTGGATGTGCTGCCTTTGGCCAAAACAAAACTTGGTCTGAAATAATCAGGATACAACACAATTATGACCATCCTTTTTCAGGATGGTTATTTTTTTATAAACCACAAAGTGAAAGAACAACCAATAGGTATTTTTGATTCCGGGGTAGGAGGTCTTACAGTTGCACATGCAATAAAACAGATATTGCCCGACGAAAATCTTATTTATTTTGGAGATACGGCTCACCTTCCTTATGGAGATAAATCGGCTGAAGCAATAAAATACTATTCGGAAAAAATAACAGAATTTCTTCTCGGGCACAATTCAAAAGTGGTTCTTGTTGCATGTAATTCGGCATCTGCATCAGCATTTGATACTCTGAAGGAGAAATTTAAAGACCAGGCACTGCTTGTTGATGTTATTGATCCCGTAGTCGATGACCTTGGGAAAAAGGATTTCAAAAAAATTGGTGTCATAGGTACAAAACGAACAATAAGCTCAGGAACATATGAATCAAAGATCAGGGAGAGATCGCCGGATAAAACAGTTGTTTCACTGGCAACACCTTTGCTTGTACCTATGATAGAGGAGGGATTCATCTTTGATGACATCAGTAATGCGATTATCCGTACTTACCTGTCTGATAAAGTATTAGGAGGCATAGAAGCTTTGATCCTGGGTTGTACACATTACCCCATAATAAAGAATCAGATAAACAAATTTTTCAATTTTAATATAGAAGTCATTGATTCGGGTAAAATTGTAGCGAATTTACTACGTGATATTCTCGAGAAAAACAATCTTCTCAATACCGGAGGAAAAAATAATGATCTTTTCTTTGTCTCAGATTATACTCCTTATTTTGAAAAGATTGCAAAGCTATTTTTCGAAAAGGATATAAAACTTGAGAAAGCGGATATCTGGAATTAATAAGAGACAAAAACATGATCAAAATCATATCTGAATAATCAAATTTTGTATGATTTTGCCATTCAATTAAGCTATTTTTGTAATTCCTTATAGATATTATTCAGGCGTTATCAGGCCTCATAATTAATACTATAGATCTGTTATGACCAAAGATTCAGATACTATTAAAAGAGAAGAGGTTGTAATTCGTTTTTCTGGTGATTCGGGCGATGGAATGCAACTGACGGGGACTCTGTTTTCTGATACTGCTGCCCTTTATGGTAATGATCTGGCAACATTTCCTGATTACCCGGCTGAGATCCGTGCTCCCCAGGGAACAGTTGGAGGAGTATCTGGTTTTCAGGTTCATCTGGGTCATTCAGAGGTGGAGACACCTGGTGATTATGCCGATGTACTTGTTGCAATGAATCCTGCTGCTGTTAAAGCAAATGCATTATGGCTTAAACCGGGCGGTACAATAATATATGACAAGGATAATTTCACAGAGAGGAATATAGAAAAGGCAGGTTATATAAAAGATCCTGTTGCTGAGGAAAATCTTGAGCGTTATAATGTCATTGCTGCCCCTGTTTCCTCGATGGTAAAGGAGGCACTGAAAGATTTTGGCCTTGATGCCAAGTCGGTGCTGAGAACAAAAAACATGTTTGCCCTGGGTATGGTTTACTGGCTTTTTGACAGAAAATTAAAATATACCGAACAATACTTTGAAAAGAAATTCCAGAAAAGGCCTGAAATAGTTGAAGCTAATAAAGTGGCTCTCAGGTCAGGTTATTATTATGCCGAAACAATTGAAGCACTAAATCCTGTTATTAAAATAGAACCGGCACAGATTGCCAGGGGAACCTACAGGAATATATGTGGTAATACAGCCACAGCATGGGGTTTTATGGCTGCTGCAGAAAAAGCTGGTCTGAAGCTCTTTATAGGTTCCTATCCCATTACCCCGGCTACCGGGATACTGGAGGAGCTGGCGTTACATAAAGAATTGGGAATCAAAACATTCCAGGCCGAGGATGAAATTGCCGGTATTTGTACCGCACTGGGAGCCAGCTTTACCGGTAACCTTGCAATAACTTCAACATCAGGACCGGGCCTGGCACTTAAATCTGAAGCTATTGGTCTGGCTGTTATGGCTGAATTACCGGTTGTAGTTATAAATGTTCAACGAGGTGGTCCCTCCACAGGTCTTCCGACAAAAACAGAACAGACCGACCTTATGCAGGCAATATATGGCAGAAATGGAGAATGCCCCGTTGTTGTTATTGCAGCCAGTACACCTGCCAACTGTTTCCATTTTGCATTTGAAGCAGCAAGAATTGCCCTTGAACATATGACCCCTGTTTTGCTCCTGAGTGACGGTTTCCTGGCAAATGGAACAGAACCATGGAGAATTCCACAAATGAAAGATCTTCCCGAAATCTTACCTCCTATTGCTGATAAATCAGAAAAGCCATTCATCCCGTATAAACGGAATAATGAAACACTGGTACGTTCATGGGCAATACCCGGAACTCCGGGACTTGAACACAGAATCGGAGGACTCGAAAAGACAATAAAAGGAACAGTGTCATATGTCCCCGAAAACCATGAGATGATGGTAAAACTCAGGGCTGAAAAAGTTGCAAAAGTAGCTGATAAAATACCGGAACTTAAAGTATATGGCGAAGAATCAGGTGATCTCCTGGTTATTGGCTGGGGAGGTACCCGTGGATATCTTATGGCAGCTGTACGTGAATTACAGACTGAAGGTAAGAAAGTAAGCATTGTAAATTTTAACTATATTAATCCCTTACCAAAAAATGTCAGGGATGTCTTCAGAAAGTTCAGGAAGCTGGTTGTTGCAGAACTAAATATGGGTCAATTTGCAGATTATCTCAGAATGAAATGCCAGGAATTTAAGTATGAACAGATTAATAAGATACAGGGACTTCCATTTACTATCAAGGAGATAAAAGATAAATGTCTTAAATTGCTGGAGGACTGATAAAATGGCAGAAACAAATCCTAATAAGTACACTC
>CAZOZU010000287.1:0-3492 GCA_964584355.1 uncultured Rikenellaceae bacterium | reverse complement strand
TTTTCGCGCCAGGTTCTTCATCAGAAGAACAACCCACGAGGCGGCTCCCACAACGGAGTGCCGTAGCCTCATTACTGTTAGCGTTCATGGTGGGTGATGATAAGGATCATCGTTTCTTTTAAGATTGTGTAGTTTTAAATTAATACTGTTGTTAAAAAATCGTGCAAACATATATAATAAGTAAATACGTTATATCTCTCTGGCACTAAAATTTTTAACGAAAATGATATTTTTTCGACCGAAGATTATCCATCAAAGTGTTTTTACTGCATAAATGGCAGAATAACAGCATGTTATGTAATAAATATTATTTTAGATCATCGATATCAGTGTCTTTACGGAGCTTCTTAATCATACCTCTCCTTTTTTTCTTCTCAATGCGCTCAATATCAGATGCTTTTGTAGGATGGGTTGGAAAACGTTTTGGCTTTTTTGTAAGTGCAGCTGAAACAAGCTTATAAAACCGTTCTGTTACTTTTCTTTTGTTCTGAAATTGTGTTCTTTCTGATTGAGATACTATGATAAGCTCTCCTTCAGTGTTTATCCTTTTCTTTAAAGTATTGATTAGCTGTTCCTTTTCATGGTCTGATAACAGTGATGTCTTCTCTAGATTAAACCGTAGTTCAACTCTTGTATTCAATTTATTCACATTCTGACCCCCGGGACCTCCGCTTCTCGATGCTGAGAAAACAAATTCACTTTCAGGTATTCTTTCCTGTAACTCTTCAGGTTTCATCAATAAAAGTTTTACATAAAGAATAACGCAACACCTCCAACACTTACTATTGCACCAATGATTTCTGCCAGAGTCACTTTTTCTTTATACAGAATAACTGCTGGAGCTATTATAAATATTGGAACCATTGCCATGATTGTGGATGCTATACCTGCTTCGGTAAATTTAACTGCTACCAGCGAAAATGAAACCCCGAGGAAAGGTCCGAAAAAGGAGCCAAGTGAGAGTGATTTCATACCTTCCCTGTTAGATAAGGCTGACCTGATGTTCTTCCACCTTCCCATAACAGTTACAAGTACCGCAAATCCCGCTATCCCGGCAAGGATTCGTATCTGAGTAGCAGCAAATGGATCATAATCCTTCACTCCCTTCTTGCTTAAAACTAATCCAAGAGCCTGACCCACAACGCCTCCCAACGCGTATAAAATACCCAGTGGTGCAAGCTTCACTGATATCTTTTCACCTTTGGCCGGACGACTGAAAATAGCAAGAGCAATACCCGAAAATGTGAGTGTCATACCAAGGAAATGAATGATCTCCAGATGTTCATCCATTATCAGCCATCCAAAAAAGGCAGTGATGGGAGGGACCATGGTCATGATGAGCATGGCAAACCTGGATCCTATGATTGTATATGATTTAAAAAGAAACAGGTCGCCGAAAACAAAACCGATAAGTCCTGAAAGTAAAAGCCATAACCAGTTTTCTGGTCCTGCATCAACAGGGAAAATCATCCCCCTGTATATCAGGACAAATATGCTCAGGAAAATGAAACCAATAATAAGCCTTAGTAAATTAACTGCAACAGATCCTAATCGTTTGCTGGCTGATTCAAAAGCAAGAGCAGTTATTGTCCAGAAGACAGCAGTTAGCAGAGCAGCAAACTCTCCATAATGATCTCTGAACAAATCCATCTATTCTGTAAACTCAAATAAATACTCTCCCGATCCTGCTGTTACAGCCGTAATATCATTTTCTTTACCGACTGACAAAAATTTCCTGTTTTCCATGATTGGTGTTCCACTTTCTGATATTATTTCGGGATCACTCTCAGGAAGAAGTATAAGTGCAGTTGTATTAACCGGGATCACAACTCTAACAATTATTTTCCCGTTTTTCCTTTCCCATCCTGAAGAGACTGTCCCATAAGGACTCTCGAATGATGCCCTCGAGTAGTTGAGCTTATTAGTTATGTGAGGCTGAATAAGAAGCTGTTTATATCCGGGTGATCTTGTTTCAATTCCCGCCGATACTCTGTACATCCAATCACCTATTGCGCCGTATGCATAATGATTGAAGGAGTTCATTCCTGCATCCTGGAACGTACTGTCGGTCTTCTGTCCGTCCCAGCGCTCCCAGATTGTTGTTGCTCCCATTTTAACGGGGTAGAGCCATGATGGGTATGTCTCCTGGAGAAGAAGATCATAAGCTACATCATCATGACCTGTTTGAGTAAGCACATGGCAGAGAAAAGGTGTACCCAGGAAACCTGTAGAAAGATGGTTTCTGCGGCTTTTTATGTCATCTACAAGGAATTGTGCCGCCTTCTCCCTTAGATTTTCAGGCAGAAGATCAAACATAAGTGCAAGTATATATGATGTTTGAGAATTTGTACCTACCCGCCCCGCAGGGGTAACATATTCATTTATAAAGACCGATTTGATCGTATTGAAAAGCTCGGTATAATATTTTTCATCATCTGTTTTGCCAAGCTCCCTGGCAGCATTTGCAAGCAGCGAAGTTGAATATGCATAGAAGGCTGTTGCTATAAAATCATGGTCAGTATGACCGTCAGGTTCGGAATGATTGTTTACAGGAGGATGATAAAAGAGCCAGTCGCCATACTTACTACCACCATTCCAGATATAATCATCTCCTGCTGATTTCTTGATATATTCAACCCAGGCTTTCATGCCAGGATACTGTCTCTCAAGGAGCTTCCGGTCATCGTAAACTGTATACATCGTCCATGGGACAATAGTTGCTACATCGCCCCATCCTGCAGAAGGACGGGCTGTTTTAGCATCTTGTCTGTTGAGCACATCAGGTATTACATCAGGTACCTCTCCGCCCTGTTTCTGATCAAGGGCAAGATCTTTGAGCCACTTGGTAAAAAAGGGTGCGACATTATAGTTGAAGGCAGCTGTACGACTGAATGCCTGCGCATCACCTGTCCACCCCAGACGCTCATCTCGCTGGGGACAATCAGTAGGCACATCAACAAAATTTCCTTTCTGACCCCATTTTATGTTATGCTGAAGCTGGTTAAGCAGGGGATTGGAACATTCAAAGGTACCTGTCGGTTCCATATCTGAATGAACAACAATACCGGTAATATTATCATCTGTAAGAGTACCCGGGAAACCGTTAACCTCAATAAACCTGAATCCAAAGAAAGTAAAACGGGGTTCATATATCTCCTCTCCACTACCTGAAAGGGTATAGATGAACTGTGCTTTTGCCGACCTGAGGTTCTCTGTGTAGAATTCACCATACTTGTCTAGAACCTCTGAATGACGAACTGTGATAACAGTACCTTTTGGTCCTGAAACCTTTAGTCTTATCCATCCAACCATATTTTGTCCCATATCTGCCACGAGACTTCCTTTCGGAGTGGTAAAGATCTTTATCGGTTTGATCTCTTCAATCTTCCTCACAGGAACACTTTCAGAAGAAATAATGTTATTATTGTAACTCCCGATACTTACATTTTTCCAATTCTCGTCATTGTAATCCGGTTGATTCCAGCCTGTCAG
>CAZOZU010000286.1:0-3519 GCA_964584355.1 uncultured Rikenellaceae bacterium | reverse complement strand
TATTTATTAGATAATTGTCCAGGGAGATGGAAGTGTTCTCGTATTTTCATTTATCGGGTATGTTAAACAGAGGATACAGGTAGGATCGAGAGTTAAAATTGATGTTGCTTTTGAACTTGAAACACAAGCTCTCGATGAGGTTGTTGTAATCGGGTATGGTGTTCAGAGAAAGAGAGATGTCACCGGAGCCATTTCGCAGATCAAGACAGAAGATCTTCAAAGCCGTTCGGCAGTGACTGCTGAAAAAGCCTTACAGGGTAAAGTGGCCGGTGTACAGGTAGTAAACACCTCAGGTGCCCCCGGTAAAAGCGGTACAATTCGTGTTCGCGGTGTCTCTTCAAATAATGCTTCCGAGCCACTCTATGTTGTTGACGGACTGATTTCAACAAGTATCTCAGGTATCGACCCCAACGATATCGAGTCGATCGAGATATTGAAAGATGCAGCCTCTGCAGCAATATATGGTGTTGCATCCGGTAACGGAGTTGTTTTGGTAACAACCAAAAAAGGAAAACCCGGAGAAGGAAAGGTGACATACGATTTTCAGTATACAACAAGCCAGCTTCCAAGAATACCGGATATCCTGAATGCACAGGAGTATATAAACTACATGGTGGAGGGCGGATTTCTTTCTCAGGCCGCTGTTGACACATACTGGGATGGAACAACCGATACCGATTGGCTTGGTGTTACATTTGAAACAGGTATAACAACCCGCCATAACCTCGGTTTCCAGGGTGGAAATGAAAGAGGCTCCTACTATATATCAACATCATATACCGACCAGGATGGGATTGTAGTAGGTGATAAGGATACATATAATCGTCTTGGAGGTATAATAAATTTTGACTACCGAATAAAAGACTGGCTTAAAGTCGGAACCACTAATATCATTGAGAAGTGGAGGACGCAAACTGTTTCCGAATCAAACGAATACGGAGGTCTGCTTGGAGCTGCACTTACTCAGGATCCTCTGACCCCTGTTTCATATTCCCTGGCAAATCTGCCCGCTTATATGCAGTCAGTACTTGATGGCGGTGATTATCCTCTTTTGCAAAACGAAGGAAATGGTGAATACTGGGCATATTCTAATGTAAATATCCAGGATATGACAAACCCGATGATAATCAGGGATCAGACAGATGCATTTACCAATGGATTTAACCTTAACGGAACTCTCTTCCTTGATCTGACACCCATAAAAGGACTTACCATAACCTCAAAACTAGGTTACAGGATTGGTTTTTCAAGCTATTATTCATGGGCCAAACCTTATTATGGGAACACCATTACAAACAGGCAGGATATTTCGATAAGCAGAACAAACACTACATTCTACAGGTACCAGTGGGATAACTATGCCACTTATATAAAAAAAATAGGTGGTCATAACTTCACCGTTTTGGGAGCGGTCTCCTATATTGAACCCTATTCCAATTCAACAGGTGGTTCAATAAATGAAATTTTGAAAGATGCAAATGGATACAGGGATATTGACTATCAGACCGCCTCAGCTACAAGGACCGTCTCCGGTTCGGAAAACTCCACTGGTCGTCTTTTCTCGGTTTTCGGACGTTTGAATTATTCTTTTAATAACAAGTATCTGTTCCAGGCTTCACTTCGTCGTGATGCAGGCGACAGGAACTATTTCCCTGCCGGTAAGAATATCGGTATTTTCCCTGCTGCATCTCTTGGCTGGGTGATCTCCCAGGAGGATTTCTTCCCGCAGAATGCTTTTATTAGTAACCTTAAGCTGCGTGCTTCATGGGGTCAGAACGGTACTTATGCTCATCTTAACGGATTCCTCTGGAGAGCATCTATAGCATCTACAGGTTCTACACCATATACTGAAGATATTTCATACCAAATCGGTTCTGCTCCTAACCGTTTACAGAATCCCGAACTCACATGGGAAACTACTGAACAGACCGACATTGGAATGGATATGAGAGCCTTGAACGACAGGTTAACCTTTAATTTTGACTGGTATGTAAAGGCTTCCAAAGACCTTCTTGTTACCATTACTCCTCCATATGAAACCGGACAAAGTTCAGCAACTATCAATGCCGGTAATGTAAGGAACTCAGGTATTGAACTTGAACTGGGATGGCAGGATAATATCGGTGAATTCAAATATGGAGCCAGTGCAAACATGGCTACACTAAAGAACGAGGTGACATATCTTGATCCGAGTATCTCACGAATCAATGGCGCAAGTATGCATATTTCCACCGGTCTTACAGTATTCGAAGAGGGTTATCCTGTCTGGTATATGAGAGGCTGGGTGGTTGAAGATATTGATGACACAACCGGAGATCCTATCTTTGTTGATCAGCCTACAATTGACACTGACGGAGATGGCGAGGGTGATGAACCTGATGGTGTAATAAACACCGATGATAAGGTTATGCTCGGTAAAGGTATTCCTGATATCACATACGGTATCACTCTTAATGCTTCATATAAGGGAATCGATCTTCTGGTCTTTGGCGCAGGTCAGGCAGGAAGTGATATATATAACTGCTTTACACGTGTCGACCGCCCTAACGGAAATAAACTATCATATTTCTATGATGACAGGTGGACAGCATCAAATACAGATGCATCAATCCCGCGACCTGGTGCTAACCAGATAGACTATTATTATGCCAGCGATGGGGTAATATTTAACGGCTCTTTCTTTAAGATCAAGCAGATACAGCTTGGATATACAATTCCATCCAATCTGACTAAAAAATTGTATGTCAGCAATCTGAGAGTATATTGTTCACTTGATGACTGGATAACTTTCAGCGACTACATTGGTTATGACCCTGAAGTATCTACAAATGCAGGTAATTCGCTTGGTATTGACAAGGGAGCATACCCGATAGCAAAGAAATTCCTGTTTGGTCTTAATCTAACTTTCTAAAAATTATACCATGAAAACAAAATATTACAAATATCTTATTATTCTGTTTACCGTTGTGTTAATCCTCGGATCATGTGAGAGCCGGCTGGATATTTCACAACCGGGAACAACAGCTGTGGGAGATTTCTATAAGACTGATACTGATGCTGAGGAGGCAATTGCTGCCGTTTATGGACAGATAAGAAGTATGTATGGCGGCTGGTATTTTCTCCTGACCACACTTTCTGATGATGTTACAAACGGAGGTGGAGGAAGGGGTGACAACCCCAGCCTGGAACAGATGAATGAATATACTTTCAATCCTGCTAATGGTAATATATCAGGTTTCTTCAGTAGTTGCTACACACTTATTTACCGTTGTAATATGGTGATTGATAATGTTGCCGGAGGAACTGCAGTACAGGATAAAGCAATTGCTGAAGCCAAAGTGATGCGTGCCTGGGCTAATTTCCACCTTGTTAACCTGTGGGGTTCACCCCCGTTTGTAGTTCATGAACTGGCTCCCAGTGAGTACAGGCAGAGCAATGGTGACCCCGCTGATTTCTGGACACAGATAGAAACAGATCTTACTGAAGCTATTAGTTCAAATACTCTTACTCAAAAATCCG
>CAZOZU010000285.1:0-3525 GCA_964584355.1 uncultured Rikenellaceae bacterium | reverse complement strand
GGATACTATCCATGACTGATCTGAGCAGGATAAGTGAACATCATCAGGGAATACTTGCTGATCATTGTTTCAATGCTTTAAGGTCAGGGTTTTCAGCAATTGCTATCAAAGCTTACTCGATGGAGATTATTTACCATCTTGCCCTCATATATCCTGATCTGGCACATGAACTCTCATCAACAATAAAAATGTTACAGGGTGAAGACACGGCTGCCGGTATAATTGCCAGAGGAACAATAATACTTAAAAAACTTGCTGAGATCAGTAGTACAGATTGAGGATAAAGTGGACTTCACTCTATCAACCTTATAACTTCCAGCTTAACCCGCCTCAAACCCCTCCTATGTGTAATTCTTCAGAATTCAAGTAACATTTTTGTCTAAATTATTGGTTTTAAAAATAACTTCATTTCTAATTCAACATACCCCCTTCCCTCCCGATAGCTATCGGGACTTCCCCCCCGAGGAAGGAGTCACTTTATCCTTTCCCCCTTGGGGGAAATAAGAAAGGGGGTATATGGATAAAATAACAGATAATAATTTGTTACCGAAATTATGAAGTATTACACTATGGAGGGGATCCTTGTTGAATTTAACCCTCTTCAACCTCTTCAACTTTTCAACACTTCAACTTTTCAACTCTTGAGTCTACTCCGAAAAGCTTTTTTTTTGCCACCAAGGCTCCAAGGCACAAAGTTGCACCAAGAATAAGTCATTGAAAGATAAACTCTTGGTGAACCTTGGTGTCTTTGTGTCTTCGTGGCAATTTTATTTTTTGGATTTATCGGAGTGGACTCAACTCTTCAACTAATTTTATACTTTTACATTTCATTAATTTCATTCCAGATGCAAACAGTAGATGTAAGGGGGCAGAAATGTCCGGTACCGATAATTGAAACAAAGAAAGCCTTAAGAGAAGTACAGGCTGGTGATTCATTTAAAGTAATGACGGATAGACAACCATCTTTCAACAATCTTACACGCTACCTGAAAGATAATAAGATTCAGTTCTCATCAGCAGAATCTGATGGTGTCTGGACTCTTACAATTATAAAACCCGGATAAACAGTAATATGACAAATATTGATCTGCTTCAAATGGTTGAGAGCGGAGGATGTTCCGCAAAGATACCTGCTGTACAGCTTGATGAGATACTCCGTTATTTCCCTTTACCTGATGATCCTGATATCCTTGTCAATATTGATACACATGATGATGCGGGAGTTTACAGGGTGAACGACGAACTGGCACTGGTGTTCACCACTGATTTCTTTCCACCTGTATGCAGTGATCCCTATGAGTTCGGGCAGATTGCAGCAGCTAATTCTATAAGTGATATTTATGCCATGGGTGGTACTCCTGTAATAGCTTTGAATATCATGATGTTCCCTACTGCTAAATTGCCTGTGGAGGCTTATAGGGAGATACTTAAAGGAGGAGCTGACATGGCATCCCTTGCAGGAGTAAGGATAATAGGCGGGCATTCGATCGATGACTTCCCCCCCAAATACGGACTGGCCGTAGTAGGTTATATTCATCCGCAGAGAATAATCTCAAATGCCGGTGCCCGGCCTGGTGATATATTGATACTGACAAAACCTTTGGGTACGGGGATTATACTGGCAGGCCAACGCCTGGAGTTAACCTCTGAAGATGATATTAAGAAGGTAAAAATGGTCATGAAGCATCTTAATAAATCAGGTGCAGAAGTAATGAAAAAGTATGGTATAGAGGGGGCGACTGATATTACAGGCTTCGGACTTGCAGGACATGCTCTTAAGATAGCCAGGGCAAGTGATGTATCAATAACGTTAAACCTGAAATCACTTCCGCTTATCAGTAATACATATTCAATTACAGACCAGGGTTGTATACCCGGTGCCTCATTCAGGAATCTTGAATATATTGAGAAAGACACACTGTTTGAAGAAGACCTTGATTACAATCTTAAAATGATAGCCTGTGATTCACAGACCTCGGGAGGATTGCTTATGGCTGTACCGCAGGAGAAATCGGATGAGGTTATTTCAGAGCTTCATCGAAACGGTCTTGAGGAGTCATCCAGAATAGGTAAGGTAACGGAAAAAAGAGACAGATACCTGTACTTCAACAATTGAAAAAGCTATTTATGCCTGGGAAGTGTGAAAAGGAATTCTGTTCCGCCATTTGCCTTATTACGGACCATGATCTCACCTTTATGTAAAAGAATGGCATTTTTTACTATAGCCAGCCCGAGACCTGTTCCTCCTCTTTTCCTTGAACGTCCCGAATCAATACGGTAGAAGCGCTCAAACACACGGTTAATGTGTTCATGGGGTATACCGACTCCATTATCGGAGAATGAAAAATGATAATATTTCTTGTCTTCATTGTAAACAAGAACATTTATTACTGTGTTATCTCCGGCATAGTTAATGGCATTCTCCAATAGGTTTTGAAATATTGATAATATAAGTGACCTGTTGCCCTTTACGACTACTTTCTGATCAATATCAATCTCTACAGTCATTCCGTGAGCATCGATGGCTGATTGAAAATTATCCCTGACCTCTTTAACGATCTTCCTTATTTTCACCTTCTCCGGTGGGAAAGAATCACTTGCTTCTTCTATTTTATTAAGTACAGAAATATCGTTGATCAGTCCTGTCAGCCTGTCTGTCTGGGCAAGAGCCTTTTCGAGAAAATATTTCTGTTTCCTGGGCTCAATTTCCTTGTCGCTGAGAAGGGTTTCAAGATAACCTTTTACGGAGGAAACAGGTGTTTTGAGCTCATGAGATATATTTGAAGTCATCTGCTGCTTAATAAGTTTGTTTTTACCTGCTTTGGTAATATCGTTCAGGATAACCTCAAAACTTTTATCATAGAATATTACACACTGGATCCTGAAGAAACGTCCGTCTTTAGAGACCTGGTATTCCATCTTTGGCAGATCATCTGATTGTATTACAGCTTCAGAGTATTTATTTACAAAGTCTTCCACTTCCTCAAATTCAGGAATATCGAAGAAGTTAGATGAAAATATTTTAAGATCTCCCGAGATCATATTCATAAACTGGATGAAATGGTCATTATTAAAGATGAGTTTTTTCTCAGGTCCGAAAAAAGCAATTCCTTCATTCAGGGCATTAAGATGATTGAAAAGCTTCTCTTTTTCAATTGCAAGATCATTTTTCGTTGACAGCAGGTTATTATAGATATCAAGTATCTCGGAACCAATAATTCCCAGTTCATTTTTCGGGAATTCAGCAATAAAAGGCCTGTCATTTCTCAGGCTTACTGTAAAATCTTTCAACCGTGTTACTGATTCACCGAAACGATTTGTAACAATAAGAATAACTCCTCCGATAATAATAAAGCTGAAAAGTATTATAAACAGGAACCTCAGGTTCCCTTTAAGAAAATCTGCCACTGTTACATCATAAACCAATGCCGCTCTTATGAAGTAAGGTGTGTAAAGTTTTGAATAATAATAATATTCCTTACCTGTTGTACCTGATTTCCTTATAGCGGTTCCAAATTCTTCTTC
>CAZOZU010000284.1:366-3531 GCA_964584355.1 uncultured Rikenellaceae bacterium | reverse complement strand
CCTGCAACAGTTGCTGCAAATTCCCAGTTACTGTTTTCAACACCTTTCTCAAGTGCCAGAAAATCAACTGATTTACCGATCTCAAAATTACCGAAATCTATAATCATTGATTCTTCTCCGGGCAAGACAGGAGGATCCCCTTTCTTCTTTTTGCAACTAGTCAGTAATCCTGCTATTAACACAGTTGACAATATTAATATGAGAGTCTTTTTCATATGTAAATTGATTTGGTTAACCTAAATAACGACAAAAATACGCTAAAAGTTGCATAATAAATAATAATTTTGATATGACTATTTTATTTGTAAAAATTTAATTTAAACATTCTTCTTTCTCTGTTGTTGAATTAAAAACACTTCAAAATGGAAAGGAATCATTTAATGAAGACATTTTTATCAGGGATAGCAGTTGTGATCGTATCATCACTATCGCTGTCAGGACAAGTTAATGAATTAAAAAAATCAGATATGAAAAAAATTGACACAAAAGAATTCCCGGCATTGCCATATGAATATGATGCACTTGAGCCATATATCGATGCCAGGACGATGGAAATACATTATGACAGGCACCACAGGGCATATTTCAACAATTTTGTGAATGCCATCAAAGGGACTGCAATGGAAAATACTCCTATTGAACAGATATTTGCAGAGGTCTCAAAGGCTGGTGATGCTGTACGTAACAACGGAGGAGGTTACTATAATCATGTAATCTACTGGGAAAATATGGGGAACAAACCAACAAAACCCTCAGCTGAATTATCTGAGGCTATTGATAAGACTTTCGGTTCCTTTGATAAATTCAGAGAGACATTCAGTAATGCAGCCAAAACACGTTTTGGAAGCGGCTGGGCATGGTTATATGTCACCTCTGATAAAAACCTGGCTGTTGGCAGTACTCCCAACCAGGATAATCCTTTGATGGATGTTTCTCCTTTAAAAGGTACTCCGCTGTTGACCATTGATGTATGGGAACATGCCTATTACCTTAAATATCAAAATAAAAGACCCGATTATGTTGAGGCATTCTGGAATGTTATAAACTGGGACGTTGTTAACGAAAGATACAGGGAGGCAATGGAATAATTGTAAGGGCGTTGCATGCAACGCCCTTACAACTTATATATACAAGTACCTTTTTATCTTGAGTGTTGCCGTTTTCTGGAAAGGTACGGGTTGAAGGATCACCTTGTTGATCCTGCTGAATTTGTTCACATGGGAGTTAACATAATCCTTGAGTTCCGCGAGTAATTCTTCTTTTTTCTCCTCAAATTTTTCTGCCATATCCTTTTTCATATGCTCATATTTCTTTTCAAGCTCCTCAATGTTTAAATGAACCAGGGCAACGAGTTTCCCTTTCTGGTGGATCACAAGCGACTCAGCAACAAAACGAAAATTATTGATCACCGATTCAATCTCTTCAGGATAGATATTTTCTCCGCTTGCGCCGATGATCATATTCTTAAGACGTCCTTTTATGAAAAGATTATTGTCAGGATCAAGGATTCCCAGGTCACCTGTTTTGAACCATCCATCAGGAGTAAGCACCTCTGATGTAAGATCGGGTTCTTTATAGTAACCTTTCATAACATTGGGTCCCCTTGCCCATATTTCACCCTCACCGGTCTTTTTATCCGGATTGTTTATAATAAGCTCAATATCCTCAATGGCAGGGCCGGTTGATTCATAAACTGTTTCTTTTGGATTTGACCCGGCAAGAAGCGGAGCCGTTTCTGTAAGTCCGTAACCAACTGCATAAGGAAATTTTGCTTCGATAAGAAATTTTTCAACGACCCTGTTCAGCTTGGCACCTCCTACACCAAAAAATTTAAGATGCCCTCCAAATGTTTTTATTAATTTCTTACCTGCAACAGCATTAAATTTCTTCCTGATAAAAGGAATTTTATAAAGTAACTTCAGTATCAATTTTTCATTGAAGGTCGGAAGGACCTTGTTAAAATATACTTTTTCAATTATCAGAGGAACACTCAGCATTATTGTGGGTTTCACTGTTTCCAGAGCAGGCAGCAATACAGGCGGAGTAGGTGGTTTCCTGAGATAATAAACACAAGCACCATATATCATGGGAAGGATCAATCCCAGGGTGTTTTCATAGGTATGTGAAAGGGGCAGAATCGATAAAAAACGGTCATTTTCGTTTACAGGCTGGATCCTGCCTGCTTTTAATGCATTGAATGATATATTCTTATGTGTAAGCATCACCCCCTTGGAGCGGCCTGTGGTTCCTGAAGTGTAGATAATAGATGCAAGGTCCTCTTCTTCGACTTTATATTCTCCGGAAGGCAATGCATCAGGATCGAAACGTGGAATTTCTTTTATTGAGAAAATAACTGAAAAGTCTTCAATAAGTATTCCTGTTTCAAGTGTTTCAGGCCGGGAGCCTTCAATTTTGGGGAGTAATGAAGAGGATACGAAAAGCACCTTTGATTCAGAATGTTCGAGGACATTGCGTATCTCTGTAACTGAAAAATCAGGGAGAACAGGAACTGCAACAGCTCCCATGAATGTGACGGAGAAGTACGCAATCGACCAGTTTGGCATATTTGTACTCATAACAGCAACAGGATCTCCGTGTTTAATACCAGCTTTCTCAAGAAATGCCATCAACGCCCTTATTTTCTTTTCTACTGCGGCATAGCTTATAGGTTCATCTCCCACAAATGAATATGCAGGGCTATTACCATATTTCTGCATAGTATCGTTAAATAACCCAGGAAATGTGAGTTTTTTCTTTTCTTTTTCCATATTACTCAAATGATTTGATAAAGCGTACAAAGTTACTTAAATATTGATTACTAAACTCAAATAGAGATAATTATTGATTTCTGTCAAAGGAAATCAGTATCATAATTATAATCTCCAAAGGATTAACTAAATTTGACAATTATTGTTCATATTTGGAAACGATGGCAAAGGTTATAAGAGTAACCAGTGAGTTCACATTTGAGATGGCTCACGCATTAAAAAATTATGACGGGCCCTGCCGTAATGTTCACGGACATTCATACAGGTTGTTTGTAACAGTGGCAGGAGTCCCGGTTGATGACAATACAAATCCCAAAAACGGAATGGTAATGGACTTTACTGTACTAAAGGAGATTGTTTTGAAAAAAGTAGTAAATCTATTTGATCATTCCGTTGT
>CAZOZU010000284.1:0-356 GCA_964584355.1 uncultured Rikenellaceae bacterium | reverse complement strand
CCGTTGTTGTAAGCAGGGATTTTGACAGAGAGAAGCTGCAGATAATCACAAAAGCATTTGGAAATATAGTAATTGTTGATTACACACCAACATGTGAAAACCTTGTTGCAGATTTTGCAGAACGACTTAAAGAAGAGATACCTGAAGGAGTAAGATTATACAGTCTCAGACTTTTTGAAACGGCAAGATCGTATGCCGAATGGTATGCGGATGATAATTAATACCCCCCACCCCCCCTAAAGGGGGGCTTTAAACCCACAAATAATTGGAATTCAATAGAAAATGGGTTTTAGGCCCCCTTTAGGGGGCTGCCCCGAGTACTCGGGGCGGGGGTCTATAAATTCAAAAAAATAGTC
>CAZOZU010000283.1:0-3538 GCA_964584355.1 uncultured Rikenellaceae bacterium | reverse complement strand
TGGAATGTATTGATTTTGTGCGGCTTTTAATTGTGAACTTAAAGCCATGCTTTTCCAGTGTCTCCTTCAGCGGCTGGGAAAATTCACGAATAAATCTGTTTCGGGATGCAGTGGTCTGTTTAAGGCGGTTTTCAACAAAATAGTATTGCTCAGGCTCCATATACTTAACTGCCAGGTCCTCCATTTCCAGTTTAATATTATAGAAGCCAAGTCTGTGGGCCAGAGGTGCATAGAGAAAATAGGTTTCTGAGGCAAGGGGTAGTTTCTCTTTCTCAGGGGCACTTTCGAGATTGCGCATATTCTCAAGGCGCTCAACCAGTTTAATCAGGATGACCCGTACGTCATCTGCCAGACTTAGCAATAGTTTCCGGAAGTTCTCTGCCTGGTAAGATGCCTGCATCGATTCAATACCGGTTATCCTGGCACATCCTTCAAGTATCTCAACTACTTTGCTTCCAAACTCCTTCTGTAAACCCTTCGGGCTTATTTCCAGGTTTTTATAGGATCCCTGAAGCAGGGCGGTAATTATCGAGGTGAGCCCCAGTCCCATCTCTTCAGCTATGATACGTGAAACTGAAAGGGAATGTAATATCTGGAGCTCCCCGGTTATAGTCTTGTTATCTCCGCAAGCTTTAACAGCAAGATCAAAAGCCTTTTTTATTTTGCCTGTCTCTTTCGGACTAACAGTTTTTTTTGCTGACTGCAGTAGTGCTTTATATTCTATATCCGTATTTTGCATTACCACCTTTTGCAAGAGATAGAGTTGAAATTGTAGCTCATAAACAAATATAATCCGATTTAATCGTGTAACTAAAAAAATCCCCGGGTTTTAACTGGCCCGGGGATTGCTTTATGCTTTATCAGTGTTTCTATCGAAATGAAATCCCCAGTCCGGCCGATACTACATTATATTGTGCCCTGGTATAGTCGGCATGAATAGTCAGAACTGCAAATTTAAACCTTAGACCAATGTTTGCTCGTAGTCCCGAGAAATTCTCTATATTTATTTCACCAAAATCATCACTTGTTTTAACTCCCGAATCGTTATATTCTACATCTGTTCCGACAAGGACCGGTGAGGGATAATTACCTTCCAGTTGAAGAATAGTATTTGTTTTGGAGTAACCAAGTCCACCATATAATGTAATAATGGCAAGATTTACTGAACCTAGTGCGCTTACATTCAGTGCTGTAACACTTGCTGCCAGATTCTGATCTTCAAAAGAAGAAACAGTATATGTAGTATAATCCGCATAATTTGGGGGTTGAAGATTTACAGGAATATTACCTGTCAGTTTTGTGTATCCGAAAAAAACTGATGCATCAACTGGAAGCAGATCACTACCGGGAACATACTGCATGACACTATGCATTACTCCTATACCCCATAAACCTATATCACCCCGGATGATATCATTGTCGAAGGTTAATCTTGGAACAAATCTTACTTTGACTTCTGTCCCAAGAGGCAGACCCACACCAACCTGTAATGTTGGAACCGGTATATATCTCCAGGCAACACCAGGAGGTGTACTGAAACTTGCAAGTTCATAACCGCTTACTGAATATGACATTAGCGGTCCGCTTTCGTCAGGCCCGGCGACTGTTGGCGCTGTTCCTGTTGTGGGACTTATATTTGAGGAGAGACCCAGGGTTGACAGGTCAAATGTCTCAGCTGTGGTTGGTACAAATCCCACATTAAGAGCTGTTGTAATATCAAAACCTCCAAGTTTATGGGGTTTGGCAGTATTATACCAGCTTCCGTTAAGTCCTGCACCAAAAGCATTGATCCACGGTGTCATATAGGCTTCAAGAAATTTAATGCCATCAGTTGTGGAACTTTTTAAGAAATCAAGTTTATCGAACTGTGAATAGGTAACCGAAGAGAAGAGTGATGCTGAGATCACAATAATCAGCAGACGTTTTGTGAAGAGCTTAATCATAGTCACGATTTGTTTAATTTTTTAAAATCAATACAAATATAGAAAAAATTGAAAACAGAATTCTAATACATCCTTATTCCCGGATATACTATGATAACGAAATCAGGACCTCAATGGTTGCATGGAATGGGGAAAAATGATTAATATTACTTCTCGTCTTCGATTCCTTCAAGCCCTTCAAGCTCTTCTATACCAATCTCATCTGAGAGTTTTGACAAATCTTTCAAATTAATATCCCCACGTATCGAAATAAGTGAATTTCCTCCCGTACCTCCGGAAATGACCAATAGTTCAGAAATGGTATTACCATTCTGTTTAATAAGAAATTTGGTAATGTCACTCCCCTCCTTTACAATCATAAGTTCCTCATACACTGATATATCAATCCTCCTGCTCAGTTCCCGGTAGAAGTTAATATTTCCTGTTGACAATGAATCATTTTCTGATAGAATCTTTATTGAACTAAGTCTTAGCATAAGGTTATCAGGGTTATTCTCCACATCCAGTGAACCGATCATGTTTAGCATTCTTCCCGAGATGGAAATATAAGTGAATCCTTCTCTTTCCGAATATTTGTTGAACAGCTCATCTATAGGATTTTTCTGGGCCTGAATGACCTGGCATAATAACAAAACCGCGATTATTAAAAACTGCCTCTTCATGTTATATTGATTTAATATTTTTATTTCATATAAATTAATCATTCTTCTCTTCCGGTTCCCTTTCAAACAACCTGCTTCTCTGCAGGTTTGTTGAAATAATAGATGCTGATCTGTCAATTGATTCCAGACCTGTTTTCATTGCATCCTGCATGTTAATTAGTGGCTTAAGTGCCTCTGTTCCTTTATTTAGTTTAACTGATACTTCATACAGAATTTTCATTGTTTCCGCATATGCTATCTGTGGATCTGAGAATGTATCTTCCTGAACCTCCCTGTTGAAAAAGATAAAGTATGAACCTACCAGTAACAGTATTGTTGCAGCGGCACTTATGACGGTTATATATCTCTTTCTCAGAGATATAGTTCTTTCCTTCTTCTCAATACCTTTAAGGATCCTGTCCTCAAAATCAACAGCCGGAACAGGTATTCTTTCTGAACCGGTATAATGGCTGAAGATTTCTTTTTCAGCTTCAAATCCGGGTAAAATATCTGTACCTGAAAAATATTTCTTCAATTTTTCTTCCTCTTCCGTGGAAGTCTGTCCGGCATAGTACTTTTCCAGTAATTCTTTAAGCTCTTCCCTTTTCATTTGTATAATTTAAATATTTCTCTCTGATCATTTTCCGGGCTCTCGACAGGACCACGCGCAGGTTATTTATATTCACACCTTTCATCCTGGCTATTTCATCATACGGCATCCCGTTTATCTCCCTCATCTGGACAAGGTCTCTGATTTCCGGAGGCAATTCATCGATGATCCTTTCCATGATAGCTGCAGTTTCTGTATTTACCAGCTTTTCAAATGGTGATGGTGAATGGTCTGGATTTCTAATATCTGCCGTATCCCTGTCGGTGTCGATATGTTTCCATTTCCTTACCTGATCAATGCAGCTGTTTTTTATCATTGTAACTGCGAGGGCATCAATATCATTA
>CAZOZU010000282.1:0-3549 GCA_964584355.1 uncultured Rikenellaceae bacterium | reverse complement strand
TTGAAAGTGAACCGGATAAAGGAAGTATTTTTAAATTTATTCTTCCTTTTAATAATAATCCATCTGCATGAAACTCATTCAGGCAGATGCTCATCGTCATTATTTTTAAAAAAAACGATTTTGATTTTCACCTCATCATTTATTGTTCTGCCGTTCTCAATTGCAGGTTTCCATTCCGGACCCTCTTCAATAAGTCTGATCGCCTCTTCAGAAAACTCATTTCCCGGGCTGCTGGCAACTTTGATGGTGTCAATAGAGCCTGTGGATTTAACTAAGAGGTCCAGTTCAACTACGACAACCTGATCTTCAGGCATAATATCAGGTATACGGATATTTTCTTCTATATACTTATCAAAATTTTCTTTTCCATTTAGTGGTACAGGAGGAAGGTAATTTGTTTGTCCTGTACTATCAGCGGCTATCATTTCGAGGATATAACCAGTATCCAGAGCAACTCTTGAGGAGATTCCTTTTACTGCTAAATCACTAGGTGTTGCCGGCATTTTACCTTCTTCAGGTATTATTTTACCACTTACCTGGGTGACAGCTGCTTTTTTTTGTGTTACAGGGGGTTCGAATGCTTTTGCCTGAATTTCAGCCCTATCTATAACATTCTTGTCTGCTTCTTTATTTGCCTGATCTCCTATTCCACCTGTAACTGCAACTTCTCTACTTTCATCTATGACTTCTTCTCCGGATTTTTCTGCAATTGATTCAGGTGATGATTCTTCAATATCTTGTTCTGCCATTATAATACCAGATTCCTTATATATATTTTCAGATTTTTCTTTCATTCCATCAGTGGCAGGTATCTCCAATGGTGTCTCACTAACAGCAGTTTCGCTTAATTTCCTTTCAGTTTTGGTTCTTGTACTTATTATATAGACACTGGAGATTATCATAAGAACAGCAACTGAAGCAGCTATTCGATAATAGATATATCTTTGTTTCCCCGCAACTCTTCTTTTAAGCTTTTTCACAAGTAAGTCCAGATCATTTTCCAGTTCGTCTGGTGATATTTGAGAGAATCCCTCACTTGCTTCTTCTGCAAAAGGGTCCTTCTGGAGATACCTCTGAAAATTGTTCTCCTCTCTTTTTGTCATCTCTCCCCTGATATAACGGATAAAACCAGGAAGAGTGCCTTTCCTATTATTACCTAAGCTTTTCATTTTTTTCTTCAAGACAAAGTTTCAGATTTCTTTTTCCATTTTGAAGATAACTCTTCACTTTTTTTTCACTTATTCCAAGAGTATCGGCTATTTCCCTGTAACACTTATTCTCGTAGTAAAATTGCCTGATACAATACTTTTGTTCTTCTTTAAGTTTTTCAATACATTTATTTAATGCCTCCTGCATATCAGGTTCATCTCTATCTATAGGATGCATTTCTGATACATTTTCCATAATGTTAACGGGATCAGCAGCCCATTCACCAAGTCTTTCTCTCTGTGATTTTGTTGATCTCAATTGCATCAGGCAAAAATTCTTTGTTACAACATGAAGCCAGCTCCTGAAGTTTTTAATTTCCTGTTTTGGAATATCTGTGATCAGCTTTTCAAATATCTGCATAACGACATCCATGGCTTCTTCTCTGTTTTTTAAGTACTTAAGACTAACACCATAGACCAGATGCATGTATCTTGTATAAAGTTCTCCAAGTATTTCAAGATTACCCGTAGTACTGAATTCAGTAATCAGCTCCTCTTCGGTTTTATGCACTGAAATTCTTTTTTGGAAGATATTAGCCATTTATTTCCTTCCCATTGTGTATTTAAAGATATGATATTTTAACCGCAAAGACCGCAAAGAACCTACACGAAGTTCGTAACGAATTACTACTGCAAATTTGCTTAGTGTCCTTTGCGCATTCTTAGCGCTCTCTGCGGTTAAAATTTTAAAGAATCATCAGTTTATTATTTTTATTTTATGGAATATGACAAATGTTAGCATCCTATTGAAAAAGTCGAACCAAAAAATTTAATAGTCATGAAAAACAGTTTAAAAATTTTCGCAATAGTGATCCTTTCAGCAGTAATGATCTCCTTTATAGAATCAGGAATTATTACTGGAAAGGTCATAGATGATCAGGGTAATCCACTACCGGGAGTTAAAATTTCACTCAGGGGTACTCGCGTTTCTGCCATTACAGATCTTAATGGTAATTACAGCATTAATGCAGTGATTAATAACGGCATTCTTGTATTTTCATATCCCGGATATATTACTGTAGAACAGAAAATTAACAGCCGGAGCGTAATAAATATAACTATGAGGCCTGAAATACTGGTTTTAGAAGATTTAGAGGTAAAAAGTCAGCTATCAAAGAATGATATGTATGCAGGAGCAGCACCAATGGTTACAGGTTTGGCTTACCGTACTGAATCGCAATTTCCCAGGTATAACCCTAATTTCAATACCGAAGGGTATGCTCCGATAAATGAAAACGGTTATAAGAATGCAAGAACCAATCCATTATCTACCTTCTCCATCGATGTTGACAACGCTTCTTATTCCAATATCCGCAGGTTTATAAACAATGGCAGCTTGCCTCCGGCAGATGCGGTCAGGATAGAGGAGATGATTAACTATTTCAGGTATGATTATCCTGAACCTGATGGGAAGCATCCCTTCTCAGTCTATTTCGAAGTAGCTGTTTGTCCGTGGAATACAAAACACCAGCTATTGCAAGTAGGTCTGCGTGGTGAGAGTATTGAGAAATCCTCTCTTCCCCCTTCAAACCTTGTTTTTCTTATTGATGTATCGGGGTCGATGAATTCACCGAATAAACTTCCGTTGCTGAAATCGGCCTTCGGACTGCTCGTAAATGAATTGCGTCCTCAGGATCGTGTGGCAATAGTTGTTTATGCAGGTGCTGCAGGACTCGTTCTTGAATCGACTCCGGGAAATAAAAAAGAGGTGATAATGAGTGCAATAGATAATCTTGAAGCAGGAGGATCAACAGCCGGAGGTGCCGGACTGAGACTAGCATATAAGGAGGCAGAAAAGAATTTTGCAAAAGATGGAAATAACAGGATCATTCTTGCCACTGATGGTGATTTCAATGTCGGTGAATCAAGCAATGGCAGTATGGAAAGACTTGTTGAAGAGAAACGTGAGATGGGTGTTTTCATTACCGTCCTTGGTTTTGGAATGGGTAACTACAAGGATGATAAAATGGAGATTATTGCAGACAAAGGGAATGGTAACTATTCATATATAGATAATCTTCAGGAAGCCAGACGCGTACTTGTAAGGGAATTCGGAGGTACTCTCTTTACAATAGCAAAGGATGTTAAATTCCAGATTGAATTCAATCCTTCAAAAGTTGATGCCTACAGGCTAATAGGATACGAGAACAGACTTCTTAATGATGAGGATTTCAATGATGATACCAAAGATGCAGGTGAAATGGGATCCGGCCACATGGTAACAGCCCTTTATGAAATAGTACCTGCAGGTTCGGGCGAAGAAATACCTTCAGTGGATCCTCTTAAGTACCAGGAGTCAGGGGAAATAGAAAAAAATAAATTTTCCGATGAGCTTCTGACG
>CAZOZU010000281.1:0-3566 GCA_964584355.1 uncultured Rikenellaceae bacterium | reverse complement strand
TAAAAGTGTTAAAGATGATTATAAGGAGGTTGTAAAATGAAATACCCCAAATTAAGAGAACTTAAAGAGGCAATTGTATCGCTTGTAACACCGGCATATACTTCAAAATTTCCGGCCTTACCTCATGTGCCGTTTGAGAATTACAGGGGAAAGCCTGTTGTTGACGATGATAACTGTGTCGGCTGTGAGACCTGTGCAAATGTTTGTCCCCCTTACGCTATCACAGTGCATGACGATAAAGAAAAAGGTATCAGGATAATTAAAAGAGACTATGGCAAATGCATTTTTTGTGGTCTTTGTGAACAACATTGCATAACCGGGAAAGGTGTTAAGCTATCAGATAAGATATATGACATTGCTACATTCGAAAGAGAGAATAATGTCGAATACCAGGAAAAAGAACTCCTGATCTGTGAAAACTGTGGCGCTGTTATTACAACAAAAGAACATCTTCACTATATGCACAGGAAACTTGGTCCCAAAGCATTCTCATCAATTCTCAACCTTAATCTTCTTAATCAAAAATTGAAACTGGCTGAAGGGCAGGATGTAGATGTTAAAATAAAGGATGACCTGAAAAGAAAAGATATGTTCAACATAATTTGTCCCAACTGCCTGAGGCAAATTCTTGTAAAATATTTAAATAGAGGTGTTTAAAGACCTGGACCAAATTCTTACCTACAAGGATAAAAAAATTCTCTTTGTCGGTATTGGAAATCTTCTGAAACAAGATGACGGTGTCGGAGTCTACATAAGTACCCGGATAAAGAATAGACACAATATAGAATCACTTACCGTTGAAACGAGTATTGAAAATTACATTGGTAAAATAAACAGCCTTAATCCCGAAATACTGGTGCTTCTTGACTGCATGGAACTGAAATCGGATCCCGGTACATTTAAATTATTGGATTTAAACCAGATACAGGATATAACATTTAATACTCATAATATTTCATTAAACAGGCTTTCAGATTTCTTTAAAATGCCTGTTTATGTACTCGGTATTCAGCCTGAAAAAGTTGAATTCGGGGAAAATATTTCTTATCTTGTTAGAAATATTGCTGATAAAATTATTAATCAAATAAACTTATAGGAGACGTATTATGGCTGTAGAATATTTGTGTAAAGTATGCAAAGGTCACCTTAATGTAAAGACTTCTATTATCCTTTCTGCCACAAATCTCAGTGACCGTACGCAGAGAGGACTGGTCTATCTCAATCCCGAGCTTGGTAACTATATCTCAACAACACATCCGTCATTTGAGCTCAAGGAAGGGAAAGAATATATATACAACTGCCCCATCTGTGGTGCTCAGCTTAACAGTATGAAATATCTCCATCTTGTAAGAATACTCATGAAAGATGAAAAGGGAAAGGAATTTAATATATATTTCTCAGGAATCGCAGGTGAACAGTGTACTTATAAGATCAGGGGTGCTAAAATTGAAGAGAAATCGGGTGCTGATTTAAAAATCTATGACAAGTATTTTGAAGTTCCCGAGGAGGACCGAAAATATCTTTGACATGCTTTGAATGTTATCCCTACGTTTTTACCCCCCTGCCCCCCTTCAGGGGGGTTTGGGGGTTGGGGGGTTGGGGGGTTGGGGGGTTTTTCATAAGAAGCAACATTCTCACTGACACCAATAACATATTTTGCGGTTTATTTTTTTATTTTTGTTGCTAAATAATTAATAGCAATATAATTTTATGAGCAATGATATAGACAAACTGGCAGCTGATAATATACGTATCCTGGCAATGTCAATGGTAGAAAAGGCTAAATCGGGTCATCCTGGCGGTGCAATGGGAGGAGCTGATTTTATTCATATCCTCTATTCTGAATTCCTCAATTTTGACCCGGCCAATCCTGAATGGATCAACCGCGACAGGTTCTTTCTTGATCCGGGACACATGTCACCTATGCTATATTCAGTATTGACATTTACAGGCCTGTTCAAAATTGAGGAACTAATGCAGTTTCGTCAATGGGGTAGTCTAACTCCGGGCCATCCCGAACTCGATGTGGCAAGAGGTATAGAGAACACCTCTGGTCCCCTGGGACAGGGTCATACAATGGCAATAGGATCTGCAATAGCAGAGAGATTTCTTGCTGCCAGATTCGGTGAGATGTTCACACATAAAACATATACATACATTTCAGATGGCGGAATCCAGGAAGAGATATCACAGGGTGCAGGACGTCTTGCAGGTTTCCTGGGGCTTCATAACCTTATAATGTTCTATGATTCAAATGACATACAACTATCCACTGAAACCAAAGCTGTAACATCCGAGGATACTGCGATGAAATACCGATCGTGGGGATGGGATGTAATCACTATTGACGGTAATGATCATATACAGATCAGGGAAGCTCTGACAGCAGCAACTCAATCAACAGAAAAACCTGTTTTGATAATAGGAAAAACAAAAATAGGTAAAGGGCTTATCGACAGTGATGGAAAAAGCTTTGAAGGAAAGACCTCTACACATGGTATGCCAGTAAGCGACGCTGGTGGTTCATTTGAAAAAACACTTATAAAACTCGGAGGAGATATCTCTAATCCCTTCAGGATCTTTGATGAAGTTAAAGAACACTATAAGAAGGTTTTAGAAACAAAGCGGCGTCATGTTGCCGAATGGAAAAACAGGAAAGCAGAGTGGGCTGCTGAAAACGTTGATCTCGATCGGAAACTGTATCTTTTTTATTCGGGCAAAATACCAGAAATCGATTTCAAGAGCATACAACAGAAAGAAGGAATTGCCACACGGGCAGCATCATCTGCAGTACTCAGCACACTTGCCACAAAAATCGAGTATATGATAGTCGCATCTGCTGATCTATCCAACTCTGATAAAACAGACGGATTCCTGAAAAACACCTTACCTTTTACTAAAGGAGATTTTTCAGGTTCCTTCCTTCAGGCAGGTGTTGCCGAGCTGACAATGGCCGCTGTAATGAATGGCATAGCCCTTCACGGAGGTGTCATCCCGGCATGCGGAACATTCTTCGTCTTCTCCGATTATATGAAACCTGCTTTAAGATTAGCCTGCCTGATGGGTCTGCCTGTAAAATATATATGGACACATGATGCATTTCGTGTTGGAGAAGATGGTCCTACGCACCAGCCTGTTGAACAGGAAGCACAGATAAGGCTTATGGAGCATCTTAAAAATCACAAAGGTGAAAACAGCATGCTTGTACTCCGGCCTGCTGATGCTGCTGAGACAACTGTCGCCTGGCAACTTGCACTTGAAAATACTAAAACACCGACAGCCCTTATCCTGTCACGACAGAGTATAACAGACCTGCCCTCTGCCACTAATGACAGATACAATGATGCTCTGCAGGTACGAAACGGAGCTTATATTGTTCAGGATAGTAACGACATCCCTGATATAATCCTTGTTGCAAGTGGCTCCGAAGTATCTACCCTGGTTGAAGGAGCTGCTTTACTAGCAAAGGATAATATCAAAGTAAGAATTATATCAGCACCATCGGAAGGACTCTTCAGAAAGCAACCCGAAGGTTACCAGAGATCAATAATACCTGATAATATTCC
>CAZOZU010000280.1:0-3572 GCA_964584355.1 uncultured Rikenellaceae bacterium | reverse complement strand
ATCTGCATCAACAGAATTTTCATATGGATCTTCTCCTGCCATAGCTGATATCCAATCGAAAACAAATTCGTCGTAGGTAAATGTCCCCATTGCATATGATACTTCATCATAATCACATGCAGTAGCAATTACACGATCGGTGGCGGCTAAATCATCTATCATTCCTCCACTATAACATTGTCCCATAACAACAGAAATCTGGGCTGCATTAATTTTATCCACTTCATCCGCAAATTCGTTATCTGTAATATATTCTCCCTCACCCCATAAGATAATCCTTACATCCTGGCCAGATTCCTGAGTTCCGTGGTCAGTTATAAAGATAAACAGATGATCGTCTCCACCAATGACTGAGGAAAGGCTATTAAAAACTGTAGTTATATTTGATTTTGTTGCTGCGTAGTCAATATCGTTATCTGAATCACCATCTAGGTCAAGAGGCGATGAATCATAACTATAATATCCAATCCTTCTGTCTGTACTCGAGCTTGTTCCGTCTGCAATAAGACACTTTATGTGACTATCCTGAAAACTATATATATTAACTAAGGTCGAATAAATAAATGCACAATCATTCCAATATCTTGACCAATTCATTTCAGGTACTCCACCACCACTTATAATAACAGCATAACAATGATCTGATGATAACAAAGTTTTATTTGGGATAAGCTCCTTCACAGGCAGATTAATTACCTTCTCTGGAATTGTGTCTTTTAATCCATTCAGAAGCAGCCAGCTACGTAAATCAATTGGCGGCCATTTATATTCAATTGTTTGTAGAGCTCCGTCTTTTGTATTGACAAATATAAACAAACATGTGTGTGACCAATTAATTAACGGAGATTTATCTATAAAAAATACAAATGAAGATTCATTAGGAGTTTTAACTCTTTCATCAATAGTATGAATTTCGCAATTCTTCTCAACAACATCTTTCTTCAGATAGATAAGACAATCTTTCCAACCAAGTTTTTGGACATAATTGAATACCAATGTGGTGGCTTCTTCTTTTGTAATCTGACCCGTGGTTGTACCAATTAGAAGAAACCACAATACCGTAAATAAAAAGAACTTTTTCATAACAGTAAATTTTTGATTTCTTAATAAGTAAGTTAAATTTTAATAAGTAATCATATTTTTGAACTTGAGAATAGTTAGTATTTTTTGGATATGATTACAAACACATAGTTATAATCAAAATTATTAAATATAATAACTCGGGTCAAGCAGTAAAAAGGCAGAAAGTGTGAAAAATGGGTATAAGATGATCAAAATACCAAAATGCAGGGCGAATTCTTTTAATATTCCAGATGTTTTGAGAGACTATTTATCGAATTTATAAGGTGAAGATCTTCAAATTAAGCGTTGACAATGAATAAATATGAATTTTTTGAATTATGTAAGTTTTAGTAAGGCGGAGATAAATTAATAATTATCTCGTTACTTCTGCAAATCGCAAAAATTCCATCCCCTCCTTTAATATTTCCCTGAAGTAAAACTGGTTCTGAAAATGGATCTTTTTTGTTCCTTCTGTAGGTATAAAGACTTTTCTCAAATATGTACAATTCTTCCGGTATTGACAGAAGCTGGATTCGGAGTGAATGATAATTTTCCCAATCGTGAACACTTCCATGTTGGGTATAATTTGTAGCTAACCCATGAAACTGGGTAGAAATAGTAATTTCACAAGTATCTTCCCCAATTTTACCAGCAAAAAAATAAGCATGAACAGGAGCCGGTTTCCGGTTATAAGATCTATCGGGAGGTCCTGAATAATTATACAAATATAAACCCGGAAAGGGAGCAAAAAATCCAAAGGAATTACTCTCGCGAACTTCAAAATCCAGGTATCCATAGAATCTTTCAGGTGCCCAATCAAGAACCTGATGAATCGCATCGAGTATAAGCGCGTAATATTGTTTTTGACTACTATTATTCAAAAAGGAAAATTTTATCGAAACAGATTTCAAAGAATCTATTGCACCCCATATGTTATCTAATGATTCCGATTGTACAACATGTTCCTTCAAGACTGATATTAATGTGGGTGATGATGGTGGCTCAGGCACTTTAATTTCTGATGAAATCTCAGGGCAATCTTTTTCTTTTGCCTGTAGATAATAAATTTCATCACTTAGAAATTCCAATTTGTCGGTTAACTTAAATTTGAATGGATTCCAAATAGGGTAATCACTTTGATAATTTAGTAAAACGCCGGTCGATGATGTAAGTGTAAAAGACAATTCCCTCAAAGAATCATTAAGTAGTCCTGAATACTCCGGCTGAATCGATTTTTCAAAAGATATTGAATGTGTAAAAAGGCTATCTTTTAGACTATACTCGGGGAATAACCATGGGTAGGAAAAAAAAGTCGAGAATGTATCTATATCAACTACACCTGAAATGCATAATAATTCCGGTAGATCAGGCCTGTAAAAACTTTCATTGTTTTCACAACCCTGTGCCAGGAAAGTAAGAATAATAGGAACAACAATCATCTTCAACTTCGTAAAGATAAGTACTCCAAGAGCAGATAATCCACAATAATTTGATTTTTTCATATTTAGGTACAATAATAAAATTACTGGATTTCATTTTCAGATATCTTACAAAGCTTTTCCCACCATTCATCTGAAAGAGGTACTCTAAAACCCTTCCTCATTAACGCCTGGTGTGATCTTTTAAAAAGTTTTTTTAGGTATGCCAGGTTAATTATATGTGACCTATGACAGCGGATGAGCTTATCATTACAATATCTTTCTTCAATATATGAAAGAGTGTGCAAGATCTTAATGGGAGTATTGTTACTTATATCGAAGACCAATGCATTATTGCCATCAGCAGAACAAACAATAATATCTCGGTATGAATAATAAACATATCCGTCAGATGTTTTGAAAACTACAGGATTTAGCGGATTATTACTTAACTCTTCCATTTTATACTAATACTTAATTGTAACAGTAACCGAAGGCATAATCGGGAACAGGGAGACATTCTTGAAATAGTATCTTTTCTCTTCATTATCATAGACTTTCTTAAAATAGAAAGTATTTTTACGGTTATATACATTATAAATATCTGCATCTATTGCTATTGAAAACTTTTGTTTGTAGACAATCTGCCTGAATGAAAGATCAAGCCTGTGGTAATCGAAATACCTGATATTGTTCTTCGTTTCAAAAAACTCACCATAAGACGTCTCGTGCATGTAGATCGTTGCAGGGGCTCCAGATTGGTAAGCGAAATTGAGACCGAAGCTTGTTCTTTCTTTGAAATAATACTTCAGTGTTATGTTAAGATTATGCGGTCTGTCAGCTGTTGATGGTATCCACATTAGTCCTTCAGGGGCATACCACTCTCTTTTTGATCGCGACCATGTGTAGCTGGCGCTCCCGGTAAGCTTCCCGGTTCTCTTTATCACTCCTGCCTCAATGCCGTAAGCCCGCAATCTTATCCTGTCAACCATATCCACGAACGAGGTGTCGAAGATAAAGCTGGCTCCAGGTTTGAAATCTAACATCCCGGAGCTTTTTTTAAAATAACCATCGAGACTCCATACAAAATCA
>CAZOZU010000279.1:0-3582 GCA_964584355.1 uncultured Rikenellaceae bacterium | reverse complement strand
AAATCTTTCGTTAGAATTAAAGACATCAAAGAATTGAAAGAAGACACCTTTTATACAGATCGCACGGGTATAATAATCTGCTTCAATCTTGAAAAAGGGGCAAATGAGATATTAATAAATTAGAGATCAGATTATTAACCACGGAGGACACGGAGTTACACAGAGTGAAACACGGAGTAATTACGATTTTAATTACTTATCCTAGTAAAAGGCTTTTCCCCCATTCTAATTAGGAGGTTTTCAGACCATTTGTAGGACTCCGGGATTTCCCCTATGAAAATTATTTCCGCAGGTGTCAATAATGCAGGTAACTGGTAAACATCAGTAATTCTCAGGCAATTAAGCATTTCTATTGCCGCCCCTCTGCCGTCGGGACTGCTTGCCACATCCTGACTTGCCGGCGGATTTTTCAATATCAGTGCCTTGCATTTTCCATCGAGAAGGGCAGTATACAAAGCAACAACACCCATCTCATCCCTTGCTGCAATGCCTATGACTGCCGGATCAACACCATCCAGTGTCCTGCAGAATTCGATACACCGTAGCAGATCGTATACCTGCATGGAGGCAATGGTTCTTCCAGTCCATGCCGAAGCCCGCCGGATGTGCCACTGCAGGTTCGGATCCCAGCCGAATTCACCTACACCCCTCACCTCAAGAAAGGCTAAATTCCATTCATCTTCCAGCTCACCTATAAATTCCTCCGAAGCCCACCTGTCATCATTCTGGTTTCGCAGAACGATCATAAGGGGCTTTTGCTGTGATGGATCATTTCTCCAGCGGATATCCACTTTCAGACGCCAGCCCTCCTCTGATACGAAGCTGTAAATGTCGCTCCCATATTCGGCTCTGTCCAGGGTACGGAAAACAAGCGATGGATCAAGTTGTGGGGAAGTTGAAGGAAATGCACCAAATGTTCTCTTTATTAAGAAATTTTTTACCGAATCGCGATATGCAAGTAGTGCTGATTCATCTGAGATATCCGGGGCACCGGCCAGCTTTACAAAAGAATCCTGGATGGTTGTTGTACGGTCATCGTCAGGAGGACCGTCAACATAGACTTTCAATTCTTCTTCCGAAAGCAGGCTTTCAGGAGACATATCTATATCGCCTGCTTCTTCAGGAGTAACATCTTTTCCCATAAGGTGTTCCATGAAAAAAGAAAATATCTTCTCCCTCGAGAGCTGATGATATGAATGTCCTCCGGGAGTTTCCACAAATACTATATTTTCAGGTACACCATGAAGTTCATAAATCCTTTTCAGGTCATTATAGATCTGTTGTACTGATTCGACCTGATTCAGACCATCGCGGTCGGCCTGCCCTATCAGTAAAGCCCTCGGGGCAATCAGGGCTCCTATATTCTGAAAATCTATCCGGCAGGTATTAATGAGCATCATGCAATCGCAGTGTCCGTCAATTGTCCTTGTTGAAATATGAGCCGCCAGGGTGCTTGCCCCACATACAGGTGCTGCTGCTTTGATACGTGCATCAGCAGCGGCAATAAACCAGCTTTGTGCACCTCCCCCCGAAATGCCTGTAACTCCCATTTTTTCATCATCAACTTCAGGTCTCTCAGCAAGCAGGTCAAGTCCCCGTATGGCATTCCACACCTCTACTCCTGCAGGAGTGTATCCGCGGCTGTACCAGTTAAACCATCCCCTCGCATAGCATCCGTGGTGCTGGCCCCGGACCTCACCATACTGAATGGTTTCAACAATCAGGCAAACGAAACCAAGCTGTGCAAACTTTGCAGGATGAGACTGATAGTGAACTTTCTGTATTGGTGAATGTCCACACACATAAATAACGGCCGGTACAGGTTCCATTATGTTGTCGGGGATATACAGATTTGCAGGAACATAAAGACCTGGGAGAGACTCATAATAAAGCTTCTCTATCCGGTAACCATCTTTCTGGATAGTACCTGTAACATGCACATTCAAGAGAGGTCTTTCCCCATCCAATGGCATATCTTGCATGCTCAGCATCTCAATAAAGCCGGCATAACGATCGGCCTTAACACTCTCCCAGTATTCCAATGACTGAATTTCATCAATTGAATTATCAGTTATTTCCTTTGCTGCATTTACCAGGTAATTCCTGATGTTATTGGATTGTATCCCGGGAGAACTGTCAACAGGTTTCCTGTCTGAACAGGAACAGACAACCAGACAACTTAATATTGCCAGGGAAAAATTGATTTGTCGTTTAATAATCATAAAGATCGGTTTTAAAAATAATAACCTGCCTTTACACCAGAACTTGTTTTGACCAACGAAGCTTTAGCTAACCAGCACCCGGGACCCAGTACCTAGCTTTCATGCCTTCAACTCAGTCTTGTTTTCATATATCTTCGTTATTGCTTTAACGATATCGTCCATATCACTCCTGCTTCCAAGCAGCATGCTATGATAAAAGATAACTGCTTCATTGCATAGTTGATCATTCCCGGGCAGAACATTCTCTTCACGCCACTGATTGAGTCGCGCCTCTGAAAATAATCTCTTAAATCCTTTTGAAGTGAGCTGGTCTTCGATCAATCCGTCTTTGTTCTGGGGACCGTAACCGCTGCTGCAGGGAACACCTTCCGCATTGAGAGCTCTTATGAACCTATCCCTTGGGACATCACTGAATTCCTCCTTTATATACCTGAATGGATAGAGATGATAAGCCGATCTTGTTCCTCCTTTGGCCAGCTTATAGGGAATTATTCCTGGTATTTGCTTCAGATTCTCATCGAGATAAAGGGCATTTTCAAGTCTGACATCAGCATCCTTAATGATACGGTTCATCTGCGACAAAAGTATCATAGCCTGGATTTGCTGCATCCTGAAATTTGTTCCTGCATTAGGATAACTTGATGTTCTTTTTATACTGCCATATGGTCGCCCGCAATTATGGATAGAATGGCATCTGTCCATAAACTCGTCATTATCACTGACTATGGCTCCGGCCTCTCCTGCAGGAAGGTTCTTTGTATTATGGAAGCTAAAACACCCTGCATCACCGAAGGTCCCTGTCTTTTTCCCTTTGTACTCTGCCAGCCATGCCTGGCAGGCATCTTCAATAACCTTCAGATTGTGTTTTTTTGCTATAGCATTGATGCTGTCCATATCACATGGCAAACCGTAAATATGGACAGGAATAATGGCTGTTGTCCGTTCTGTAATCCGTGATTCGATTGTTGAAGGATCAATGAGGAAGGTCTCCGGATCAGTATCGGCAAACACCGGTAGTGCTTTCATCATAAAGATCACATTGTATGATGCGATAAAGGTAAAAGGGGAGACTATCACTTCATCACCTGCATCGACGCCAAGGGCTTTCATTGATGTCATAAGAGCTGTCGATCCGCTGGCAGTTCCAAGGCAACGATTAATACCCATCAGTCCGGCATATTTCTTTTCGAACTCGCCTATGTGGTTGCCTACTGCCCGCCACCATTTGCCGGAATGTAACATTTCAAAAATACCCTTATCGGCGGCTTGATCCCATACCGGCCATTCCGGCCAGCTTCCCGGATGTACTTTCGGGCCACCATTGATTGCAAGTTTCTCCTGGTCTGTTTTTCCTATACTA
>CAZOZU010000278.1:0-3596 GCA_964584355.1 uncultured Rikenellaceae bacterium | reverse complement strand
CTATCAGGTTCTTATAAGGTAACAGATAAAATTCCCTCATGTCCCTGTCGTCCATGTCGGAACTGCTGACATGACGGTCGAATTCACTGTTGTTGGCAAAATAATGTTTACCACAGGGCACAGATTTCAGATAAACCGGGTCATTACCCATCATGCCGCGAACAAAACCACCTCCAATCTCTGAAATAAGGAATGGATCCTCACCAAAAGACTCACCTGTCCTTCCCCATCGTGGATCTCTTACAGGTTCCACAACAGGCGACCAGTAAGTAAGGTTTGAAATCACCGTGTAATTGAATGCCCTGGCCTCATCGGAAATAACCGAAGTCTCAAGTTCCATAAGGTCAGGATCCCAGGCAGATCCCAGCGAGGCGCTGCTTGGGAAAGAAGTTGCGGCTCCGGCATTCGGATTAAACATCCCAACTACACCGTGAAGAGCTTCACCCCATACATTATAGGCATTAATACCCAGACGAGGAACAGCTGGCATACTATTACCCAGCAGACTTTGCTTTTCCTCTAAGGTTAGTCTTGATACCAGATCAGCAGCTCTTTCTTCAAAAGAATAAGCCGTGTTCAGATAAATGGGTTTTTTAGCACTTTCGCTACCAGGCATAAAAGCCATTATTGCCAGGCAGGAAAGAATAAAAAAACATGTTCGAAATATTTTTGCATTCATTTGTAAGTATTTATTTGGTTAAACATTAGGTTTTCAGTGCACAGATTAATATAAATATAAAAAATACATTACTGTCTTTAACATTATTCTTCAGCCGTATTTGTATTATGGTTCAGGAAGCATACTTTTATCAGGCTCAGTAGATGCAATTTGTTTTTCATCTCTGGTATAAAAAGACCGGTACTTTACGTCTACTGCCTGGGCCTTTATTATACCGGCAAATTTTCTTGGATTTAACTCAATTCGTGAAGTGACCAGTTCAGGCAGGTTAAACGACTTCATTATATTTAAATAGAATTCCGTCCTTTTCTGAGGTAATACAAAAGGTTTATGTGTCTGTCCCGATGAATCAAAATAGGCAAAATAGGGTCTTGTATACAACAAGCCATCATCGCGCCGGCTGCTGAACACTATCCATCTTCCTGAAGATGACCAGGTATGAAAGCTATCCGACTTGTCACTGTTTATATCCGGCCGGGAGACTTTACCTGTAACAAGATCAAGCATGTAAAGGTCAGTTTCAGGATGCCAGATAGATAAATTTCCATGTTCTGATTTACAAAAAAGGAGGTATCTGCCATCCGGCGATATCCTGGGAAATGATACACTGCTAATCTGATCCGATACTTTAAGTACTGTATCAGCCTCTCCGAAAGTACAATTTTCCTCATCGAAAGAAATACGCATGAGATCATACCGCATCCGGCTATGTGCATCCATAAAACTCTCATAATCCGGCCTTCTAATAAAATGTTTATCAGCACAACAATAATAGAGATAACACCCATCAGGTGACCATGTGGGAAATGTTTCAAGCCGGTCGGGATCTGACAGGGTCTGGCAACTGGTAATTATATTCTTATTTACATCATATACCACAATATTTGAAAGAGTATCGAAAACTTCAACTGTTCTTCCCGGTATTGCATGATAACTCTGTACAATTCTGTTATTAGTAAAAGCAATATAATTACCTGAGGGATGCCATGCAGGATACATTCCCGGAGCAATTGTACTATCTGTTCTTGTATTTATTTTTGTCAGTTTATTATCGCGGAATATTACAGTGCCTGAATGTGGCCCCCTCATGTGGAATGTCATAATACTGCTGCTGTTTTTGCAGAATGTATGACAATTCATGCAATTCCCGTCACTTACCCTGTTCAAGAGGAGTGGTACTTCCCTGAAATTCTCAAGATCTCGCTGATATAGTCCCATCACGTTCCAGGTCTCAAATTCCGGATCAATCAGCCTGTAAACCAAATATTTATCTATTGAATCGGGTGCAATATAATTAGTAATCGTATTGAATTTTTGCCATTGGTGAGATCTTTTGACAATGATATCCATATAGATTTCTTTTGAAACTGAGGCCGATAATAAACGCCTCCATTTCTTCATCGGGATCTTTATACTGCAATTTTTGGAATGAATTATGAAATCAATGCCATTCGCATTATAAAACCTGACTAAATAGCGATCTGCATTCTCTTTTATCCTGAAATTCAGAGGTGCAATATTTGGAGGTATTGTAACTGATTTATAATCAGGATCAAGAGCAATATCTTCATTTGATTCTGTAAAATCAGGCAATTTCTGTCTGCAGGATGAGAAAGCAAAAATCATCAAAAAATTGATCAAACAGATTTTAGCAATCCTTAAGAATCTTTTCTTTCTCATTATCATCATAGTCAGTTGTTAATGAATTGGAGATAGTACCAATATGTATTCCCGTACTTATTTTTCAGTGCATTTGCAGCAGTTGTACGATCGCTTCTGAATCTCGTATAAGTGGTTGCATAAGCATTAAACTTTGTTATTGTTTCTGGTCTGAAAGAGAATCCCGCTGGTATTACATTCTGTCTTTCATAAAAATTATAAAAAATTAATGCTTCTTCAATATGAACAGGCAATCTGGTATAGCCGTAATTTTTAAGACTGAGAATGGCTTTGGCAAATCCATCAAGGTTTTTATCGAGAAGCATTGATGCTATTAAATATTCGTAAGCCATTTTATTTTCAGGATGGTTTGCCAGGAGATCTTGCAGATTCATACTACCGACTTCTGAAAAGAAATTTGAATCAATCCGTAATTCAATGCTTCTGGATATTTCGGAGTCGTTTTTAGCCAAAGCCGGATCAGATAAATATAATTTATGTTTCTGAGCCCATTCTCTGTAAAAAAGTGACTTGCTTAACATATTAATATACTTATCTGCAATATCATAATTTTCATTTACTATACATCCTACAGTCAGCCTTTTCAATGATCTGGGATTTAATCCTTTTGCCACAAGAGCTTCGAATGCCCAATGAATAGATTCATTGTTATAAGAAAGATTGTAGAATAGTTCCCCACCGAAAAAGAGATTCAGGTTACGTACCCATTGCAGCCTCAATCCCCTTGAACCGATCTGAGGGTAATTGAACATTTTATCAAATAGTCGCCCGTTTTTGTATAATGCAATATTTGTATAATAAATTACCAAAGTATTAAAACCAGGATACTTGTCTGATAGCTTGAGGACTTTCCCCCATTCAGCCTTCTGAACATGATGGTCAATCCCCAGCATCATTTCTGCCTTTTTATTATAAGCGTACTTATAGACAGTAAAACCCATAAATATAATTATCAGAGTTCCGGCCAGTACATTAATTAAACTCCATGATAATAAGTTATTCCTGACAGATATTCTCCTGTGTAGAAAATAGCTAATAATCAAGGCCAAAGGAGTCCACACAAAAAATACTATTAAGGCATACAAATAATAGAAACTTAATTCAGAAACAACAGGATAGGTAAATATTTTATCTGGCTGAATGTAAAAGATAAGCTTGGAAAATATATAGGGTATCAGTAATCCGGCAGCAAAATATAAACCAGAAGTTAAATACCTGCTTTCCCCTTTTCTAAAAT
>CAZOZU010000277.1:0-3600 GCA_964584355.1 uncultured Rikenellaceae bacterium | reverse complement strand
CCATATCGCCCTCATTATGTTCTGGGCGGAGTGGCCGACCTTGTTTAAAGTTAGTTTGTAGAATAAATCCATGAAGAAGGGTCAGAAATATAAAAAGCAACGGGAAGATGTTGCCCGGTTCATGAGACGGCTTTACCGGCTAGGACTTACAACAACTTCAGGAGGAAATATAAGTATACGTGTTTCGGAAGACATAATTGTAATAACACCGTCGGCAACTGACAAAGGCAGGATGAAATGGAAAGAGGTTGGGATAATGTCGATTATTGGTGAAAACCTTACCCCGGATCTTAAACCATCAATTGAATATGCTCTCCATTTGAATATCTATAAAAAGAGATCCGATGTTTTTACTATCGTTCATGCACATCCTGTCTTCGCTTCATCATTTACAACAATGAATTACCAGATAAATACAAGTCTTACAGCTGAAGCAAGAGCAATATGCGGAGAGCCTCTTTTTGTGCCTTATGCTTTGATGGGATCGGAAAAACTTGCAGATATTGTTGCTGAACATGCAGCCGAAGCTGATATTATGTTGCTTGAAAACCATGGTATTATTACCACAGGAGAGACTCTTTTACAGGCTTTCAATAAGCTTGAAGTTCTTGAAAATGCAGCTAAAATGACATTAATAGTTGAAATGAAAGGTAAGAAAAAAATGCTTTCTCCTTTCAGAATAAGTGAAATAGACCGTTTATTCAGATCTTAATTAACATTATCTTCAAAATCTCCTTAAACATTAAAACCTGGTACAATGATCAATAACCTTCTGGCCGGTTTTCCATCTTACGAGGAACTAATAAAAAAAATGGATGGTACCAGGGTCCCTGCATTCAGGGAGGCTAACGGACATATTCATACACCATATTCATTCAGCGCTTTCGACAGACTTGAAACAGCACTTTATATGGCTGATGAAGAGGAAATATCAGTACTCGGGATAAACGACTTCCTGGTTACCGATGGTTATGAATCATTCTATATGGGTTGTATACGACATAATATTTTTCCGCTCTTTAACATAGAATTTATATGCCTTCTTAAGAAAGAACAAAAATTGGGGATCAGGATAAATGATCCGAACAATCCCGGAAGAATATATATCAGTGGCAAGGGGCTGGATTATCCGTTCAGAGCAGGATGGCTTTACAAATGGCAACTCAAGAGAATAGAAAGAATGAGCCAGAAGCAGATCAGGTCAATGATAGTCAAGCTGAATAAACTGATTTCTTCAGTAAATCCCTCATTTACTATTACCTATGATGAAATTAGGGACAGATTTGCTGAGAAGATGGTTCGCGAACGCCACCTGGCAAAGGCAGTCGGTCATCTTGCCATTGAGAGCTTCAGCACCACAGAGGATCAGCAAAGGTTTGTTGAATCTCTGTATGGAGGCAGGGAATCAAAGGCAGGTATGACTAATTTAGCAGCTTTGGAAAATGAAATAAGATCAAATCTTCTAAAGGCAGGAGGGGCAGCATATGTCGAAGAGCATAAAAGTTCATTTCCAGATTTGAACAGAATATTACAGTTGATAATAAATGCAGGAGGAATACCATGTTACCCCGTATTACTTGATGATCCTTCGGGAAATTTTACCGAATTTGAAAATGATCCTGAAAAACTTTATAAATCACTTACCAATTTGGGAATAGGATGCATTGAATTGATTCCTGGACGTAACAACCTGTCTGTTCTGAATGATTTTGTTGAGTTTTTTAATAAAAAAGAGTTCATAATTATATTCGGAACAGAGCATAATACTCCTGAAATGACACCTTTGACTGTTTCATCAAGAGGTTCTGTTCCTCTCGATGATTCCCTCAAGCGAATAGCATGGGAAGGTAGCTGTGTAATTGCCGCCCACCAGTACCTGAGAGCGCAAAAACGCCAGGGCTATATCCTCACTGACGGAACACTAAGCCGCAACCAGAGGAAAGACCTTGTTAAGCTTGGACAAATCGTAATAGAATACTATCTGAACAGAAATCAAGAGTAAAAATAATATTCTGATGAAAGAGGAAATAAAAGAACTTATTGAGATATCAAGGTTTTATGGTAATGATAAAAACTTTGTTATTGCAGGGGGAGGAAATACCTCGTTCAAAGATGATCAGACTATATGGGTAAAGGCCAGTGGACGGCCTTTATCAGAACTCACAGAAGAGGGACTGGTTGCACTGAACAGGGAAAAACTACGCCAGATTTCTTCAAAAAATTATTCCGACGATCCTGTATTAAGAGAGTCCCAGGTAAAAGATGATCTTAATAATAGTATTATTGATACATCAAAAAAGAAACGTCCCTCTGTGGAGACCTCCCTGCATGAAATGATCCGGTATAAGTTTGTCGTTCACCTTCATCCCACACTGATAAATGGAGTACTTTGCAGCCGGAATGCTAAAAGTTTTATTCAGAATCATTTCGAGGATAAAACACTTTTTGTTCCATATACAGATCCCGGCTATACATTATTTAAAAAACTTGAACGGGATATTAAGGATTACCGGGAAATACACCAAAGTGATCCGAAAATTATTTTTCTCGAAAATCACGGTGTTTTTGCTAGTGCCGATTCAACATCAGAGATCAGGGAAATTTACCAGAAAATAAATACAACTGTTAAGAAACATTTAGAACTGCTTCCGAAAACAGATGAGCTTCCATATAATCCGTTGCTCCACAAGGTACTTCCAGCCATGAGGATGCTTCTTTCCGAAGAAAAGACTAAAGTGATCAGACACAGGCATAACACTCTTATTGCAAAGTATTACAACAATCAACAGGAATTTCATAAGATTTCATTGCCTCTGATCCCTGATATAATAGTCTATTGCAAAACGCATTTTACCTATATCGAGCAATCTGCAACTGCTGAAAAGATACTTGACTCTTTCAGAATTCAGCTGCCGCGCTTTATCAATGAGTATGGGTATCTACCAAAGATTGTGGTAATCAAAGACATGGGCCTGTTTGCAATTGACGAAACTGCCACTGGGGCGGAAACCATTCTTGATCTTTATGAGGAACTGATAAAGATAAGTCACTATGCCTTACAGTGTGGAGGAATCAAACTGCTTACACCTGAACAGGTTAATTTTATCGATAAGTGGGAGGTTGAAAGTTACAGGAGGAAAAGCGCAAAGAGTGATGATCAAAAAAGCAAACTGGCCAATAAAATAGCAATTGTTACGGGAGGAGCACAGGGATTCGGTGCAGGAATAACGGAATCATTGTACAGGCTTGGACTAAACGTCATTATTGCCGATATTAATGATGAAGCAGGTATTGACCGTACAACTAAACTCAATGCTATGGAAGGGCCGGGTAAAGCAATTTTTGTTAAAGCTGATGTGTCTGACCCATCATCTGTTAAGAAATTGTTAATCAGAACTGTTAGCGAATTCGGAGGACTTGACATCATGATCAGTAATGCAGGAATATTAACAGCTGGAGGGCTTGACGAAATGGAACCGGATGTATTTGCGAAGGTCACAAATATTGATTACAATGGATACTATTATTGCGCAAAATATGCTGCGGAGGTCATGAAACTTCAGAACATGGAGCGACCTGATTATTTTACTGACATAATAC
>CAZOZU010000276.1:0-3607 GCA_964584355.1 uncultured Rikenellaceae bacterium | reverse complement strand
GAAGTGATCTTCTGTAAACTTCAGGATAATCGACATAAACACGCCTCAGCCAGAACAGGTATTCACGATAATCTACATTCTTTATTTCTGTCTCATCCATATAGAATGATGACACCGTGACTGTTCTCGGTTTATTGTTCCAGTCAAACAATACATCCTGCTGTACCTGTCCCATGGTAAATCGTCCACCTTCTATGAGGATCAACCCGGGACCAGTTTGCTGTTCGGCTTCAAGCGTAACCTCAAATCCACCATTATCGGGACTATTATAATCCCATCCGGTAGCTGAAGAGACATTAGGATCTCCTCCTCTGCCTCCAAAACAGGATACAAGAAAACCTGCAGCAATAATTATAACAGGTAAAGGTTTAAATTTACACATAACTCCTTTAGTTTTACGGCGTTTATGAAATTCAAATATAATAATTTTTCAATAAAATACTTTTTCAACATCAAATATAACTACAATTTAGGAAAATTTATTGTTTTAACAGCTTTTCTTTTATCAACATTATTTAAACGAAAAGCTATTCCTGTGTGGTGTGAAAGTGAAAATGGCAGCGAGTTTTCTGCTGTGATAATATTGAAACGATAGTTATAATAGAGTATAAGTCTCCCTGTTTTGACAGAAAAACCTGTCTGAGCATCCATATTTTTTACATTATCACTACATAGTAACAGATTAATATCCAGGTAATTACTTCCTAAAATCATTCCGGCTGCTCCTGAATAGTATCCTTTTTCCACATTTAACATTCCCAGCGGACGTATTATCAGGTTCTTTTCCCTGTTTATGTCAAAATCGCCTGTTATATGTATAAAAAGATTACGATTCAGCTTACTATCTGAAAAATCGCTTTCAAAAAGATCAGGTTTGGCCAGGTGACTGACTGATAGTCCCCCGAAAAACTTACCTGTAAAAAACATAAATCCTGTACTCAAATCAAAAACAGTACGTCCCTGCGATGAGAGAGTTTCTGCGGAAGGAAGAAAAGCCCCCATCAAAGGATCTATCTGATCAGGTAGAACAGCTCCTCCTAAACTGTATCCCCTGTGATAAAAAGATGCTGAAAGACCTGTACTGAAGTAGAGATCTCTCCCTGCCTGGAAAAAATAGGCATATGAGAAACCTCCTTTTAGATCATTTACTATACCACCGAGATAATCATTGGAAATATAAATACCTGCTCCCCCGTGAAGTAAGGAGAAATAACCATCATATGATAAATATGCTGAATGGAGGTTAAAAATGTTGCCGGGATAATGATTCATATAGGATAACCTCAGATATCCGTCTCCTTCACTTCCGGTTATTGCAGGATTACTTATTATGGTCAGGTGATAACCAGGTCCATATCCGGTCTCCTGACAAAAAACAGTGTCAGGAAGAAAAAGAAACAGGATAAGTATCCACAGATAAGGCTTTGACATAATTAATATAACTGCAATAAGAACGTAACGATGGCGTTATTATTTTTACATTAAACCTGTTGCAAAAAAACGAAATAAGTTAACAAACATAACACACATTTCTATCTTTGTTCAGTAATAATGGTGCGAATACTCTGTATATTTCTGTTTCTGCTTTTTCCGGTTAATATTATTACCGCCCAGGCTGCTAAAGATAGTTATGCTTCATCATCGGTTTTATCATCAGGGGTATGGTTTAAAACAGCGATACTGCAAGATGGAATTTACAGGATCGATTATTCACAACTTAAACAACTTGGTATTGATAATCCATCAAATACCAGGATCTATGCAAACAATACAGGACAGTTATCATATTATAATAACGATCCCAAGCCTGATGATCTCAGAGAGATAGCCCTGTATTTTATTAATGGCAGTGATGGTATTTTCAATGAGGGAGATTATTTGCTGTTTTATGGCCAGGGTACTGGAAGATGGAAATTCAATTCAGCTGCCAGTGAATATAAGTTCACCAGACATAATTATTCAGATACAGCTTTTTGCTTCATAACAACATCGAACTCGCCGGGAAAGAGAATGGTAATTTCGGATGAACCCTCTGGGTCTCCCGGTTATTTCTCTTCTGAATCCGATGCTCTTTTCATTCACGAAAAGGAGACTGTAAACCTTCTCAAGTCGGGAAGAGAGTGGTATCAGCCTGTATCTACTATAAATGGAATTGAAATAAATCCGGGTTTTACAAATATCGTAATAAGTGAAAAGATAAAGGCACGGATTCGTGTGGTTGCACGTGCCCCTGTGTCAACCATATTTCGTTTATATGAAGGTGAACTTGTGCAAAAAAGCCTTCATATACAAGCAGTTAACATGTATACAACAACGGGTACTTATGCACAGATTTCCGACTCATCTGCCTTCATTACACCAGTCTCTTCATCTCCGGTATTTGAAATAAAATTTTATAATAATGGTGAATCTTTCGCTTCAGGATGGCTTGATTTTGTAAGACTCCAGGGAAGAAAAGAAAATCGTTTTGACGGTCATACATCTTTTTTCAAAGATTACAGATCAGTTGCACCGGGACAAATAACAGAATTCATCATTAGGACAATGGTGAGTGATCCTGTAATCTGGGATATTACCGATCCTGTGAATCCTGAAATCATTAACTATACAAAAAATGGAGATGAGATCAAATTCAAAGCCCTTACCGATACTCTCAGGTCATTTGTGATGTTTGACGGATCGGATTTTCTTACTCCTTTAATAGAAAATATTCCTATCCCAGACCAGGATCTCCACGGTTCTCCACCCGTCGATATGATAATCGTAACACATCCTTTGTTTATAGAATATGCAAATAAACTGGCTGATTTACACTTTTCAAAAAGCGGCCTTGTGTCGCTTGTCACTACACCTGAAGAGATTTATAACGAGTTTTCCGGAGGTATACCGGATATTGTAGCGATAAGGAATTTCCTCAGGATGAAATACTTAAATCAAGCCGGCACACAAAATCCCCTTAAATATCTTTTGCTTTTTGGCGACGGATCATTTGAAAATAAGACATTACCGCCAAAGAATCCGAATTTCATACCTACATACCAGTCACAGAATTCAAATATTTTTGTCTCCTCATTTACCTCCGACGATTTCTATGGTCTCCTTGAGGATGGTGAAGGAGAAGCTGATGGGACAGAAGACATTGGCATAGGCCGGCTTCCTGTTGCGGATACGCTTCAGGCAGGAATAGTAATCTCTAAAATTGTCCGTTATCTTGATCCTGCAAATACAGGTGATTGGAAGAATATAATCTGTATGGTTGCTGATGATGAGGATGGAAACACTCATATGTCTGATGCTGAGGGACTTTCATCGCTACTAAGAGATTCTGTTCCCGCATATACTATAGATAAGATCTACCTCGATGCCTTCAAACAGGTCACTTCAGTTAACGGGCAGTCATACCCCGACGTTGTAAAGGCAATCAACAACCGTATTAATTCAGGGTGTCTGATCTTTAACTATCTGGGACATGGAAGTGAAAACGGCCTTGCCCATGAAAGAGTGGTCAAGACTGAAGATATAAACTCCTGGGAAAATGGCAACAGACTTCCATTATTCATTACTGCCACCTGTGAATTCAGCAGGTTTGATGATACGGTATTAGACG
>CAZOZU010000275.1:0-3619 GCA_964584355.1 uncultured Rikenellaceae bacterium | reverse complement strand
GTGCCTTCACAGATTCAATTTCCTCCTGAACTGTGCTTATCTCTTTTTCATATTGGGAAATCTTAGCTTCAAGCTCCCTGTTTGCCATCTCAAGACTTATGTTTTCGGCTTTATACTCATCTCTCTCATTCATATAATGCCTGCTCGTATCTTGCACGGTTTTAAATTTTTTACCTGGAACACAGGCTATTGAAAATAATATAAAAAAGAGAAAGGCAGAGATATAGAATAATGCTCTTTTCATGTGTAAAATTTTATTTCTATAAAACAAATATTAACACTAAATTATTGTTGTCTGATCATACAATGACGAGGCAAAATTAAGAAAATCCTGGCTATACTCTTGTAAACACCCGGGAATAATAATTGTTATATTTGCTGATAATTTATTGATGGATGACTACAGAAGAGAGCTTACTGTATAAAATATCATCACCTGAGGATCTCAGAAAACTTGATCCGGCCGATCTGGTTAAGGTCAGCACTGAACTGAGACAGTTTATCATCGATTCTGTGAGCACTAACCCTGGTCATTTTGGGGCAAGTCTTGGTGTTGTCGAACTGACTGTAGCTCTTCATTATGTTTTTAACACACCATACGATAAAATTATCTGGGATGTCGGGCATCAGGCTTACGGGCATAAGATCTTAACAGGTCGCCGTGATAGGTTTTCGACCAACAGACAATATAAAGGCATCAGCGGATTTCCTAAAATGGCTGAAAGCGAGTATGATGCATTCGGGACAGGACATTCATCAACTTCCATATCAGCAGCTCTTGGAATAGCTGTTGCTTCAAAGAGCAAGGGAGAAGAGAGACATGTTGTTGCGGTTATCGGAGATGGTGCTATGACTGCAGGCGAGGCTTTCGAAGGATTAAATAATGCCGGTATTGCCAAATCTGATCTCCTCGTTATTCTCAACGATAATAATATAGCAATTGATCCCAATGTAGGGGCAATTAAAGAATATCTTCTCGATATAACAACCAGCAAAACTTATAACAAGTTCAAGGATAAGGTATGGAAGATATTGGGAATATTCGGGAAGAAATTTGGTCCTAAAACCCGTACCCTGGCAGGACAGATCGAGGCAGGATTGAAAAGCACTATTCTCGACAGGAGTAATCTATTTGAGGGAATGAATTTAAGGTATTTTGGACCTATCGACGGACATGATGTGCTGCACCTGACGAAGGTCCTGGAAGACCTGAAAAAAATCAAGGGGCCCAAGCTTCTTCATTGTGTTACAGTAAAGGGGAAAGGTTTTATGTATGCCGAAAAGAATCAGACAGCGTTTCACGCACCTGGTAAATTTAATAAGGAGACTGGAGAGATCATTGATACTTCAGGATATGATACATCGCTGGCTTACCAGAATGTTTTCGGGAAGACCCTTCTTGAGCTTGCCCGTTTAAATGAAAAGATTGTCGGTATAACACCTGCAATGCCGACAGGCTGCTCATTATGCATAATGATGAAAGAGATGCCCGACAGAACTTACGATGTCGGCATCGCGGAACAGCATGCAGTGACCTTTTCGGCAGGACTTGCAACACAGGGATTTATTCCCTATTGTAATATATATTCCACATTTTTACAAAGAGCATATGACCAGGTAATTCACGATGTTGCCCTTCAGAATTTACATGTGATATTTTGCCTCGACCGCGGTGGTCTTGTTGGTTCAGATGGCGCAACCCATCATGGATTCTTCGATTTAGCTTTTATGCGTGCAATACCCAATATGGTTGTATGTGCACCTATGGATGCTGTTGAACTTAGAAATATTATGTATACTGCACAACTTGAAAATAATGATTTTCCATTTTCTATACGATATCCACGTGGTCGCAGTCTGATCCCTGACTGGGAAAGACCATTCGAAGAAATTGAGATTGGTAAAGCAAGAAAGTTAAGCGATGGTAAAGATATTGCGATTTTAAGTATCGGTAATCCGGGTAATGATGTAGTGGCAGTAGTGAAAAAACTTGAAAAGGAGTTCATTTCAGTTTCGCACTGGGATATGAGGTTTGCTGCTCCAATTGATAAGGATACACTTCATAGCATATTTAAAAAATTCAAAAAAATAATAACCATTGAAGATGGCGTTATTAAGGGAGGTTTTGGCAGTGCTGTTATTGAATTTATGTGCGACAACCTCTATAATGCTGATGTTATGCGTCTTGGCATTCCCGATTATTTTGTTGAACAGGGATCGCAGGAAGAGCTTTACAGAGAATGCGGGTATGACGCCGGGGGTATTGAGAAGGCTATTAAGGAAATGTTGAATAAATGACCCCCCAACCCCCCTAAAGGGGGGCTAATGTATATATATTCCCCTCTTGGGAGAGCCTGTCCCGATAGCTTGAACGAAGTGAAAGTGTATCGGGAGGGTTGCGGGGATGTAAAGATAATAGAAATAACTTAACCTCAGTGGAACTCTGTGACTCCTCTGTGGAACTCTGTGTAATTTTTAAAATTTAACCCTAATCTGCCAAATATGAAAAAGATAATGTATTTACTGACTTTGGCTTTAATGACTACATCATGCAGCAACAGTAATAAAGAGAACTGGATACAGCTTTTCAACGGTGAAGATCTTACCGGATGGGAGATAAAGATCAAAGGTTCACCTCTGAATGAAAATTACAAAAATACTTTCAGGGTCGAGGATGGCGTGATGAAGGTGAGCTATGATGAGTATGAAGAATTTAATGTTGAGTATGGCCATATATTCTATAATAAGCCTTTCTCCGATTACAAACTGCGTATCGAATACCGGTTTACGGGTGATCAGGTCACGGGTGGTGAGTCGTGGGCATTCAGGAACAGCGGAGTGATGCTTCATTCCCAGTCGGCATCTTCAATGAACCTCGACCAGGATTTCCCCGTTTCGGTAGAAGCCCAGTTCCTGGGAGGAGACGGCGTCTCTGAAAGACCAACAGGTAATGTTTGTACCCCCGGGACACATGTTGTGATAAACGGTGAGCTTGTAACCCAGCATTGCACAAACTCCACCTCAAAGACATATCATGGTGATGTATGGGTTCATGCCGAATTCGTTGTTCTCGGTGATAGTATTATACATCATATAATTGAGGGTGATACCGTAATGACATATACGAAGCCTCAGATCGGCGGAGATCTTCCTGAAGGATTTACCTTACCGGAAGGAACACTTCTGGAAGAAGGATATATCTGCCTCCAGGCCGAAAGTCATCCTGTGGAGTTCAGGAAGGTGGAGCTGCTGGTGTTGGAATAACCCCTCTGTCATTCGCTGCGCTCATGACATCTCCCCTGAAGGGGAGCTAAAATTAATATTTGTTTTATATTTGCGAAGTTATTAAAGCCTTACTGATTGCATCATCAGATAAGCCCGGATGGCAGGGCCGAGCGTTAATAATCCCGCCGGTGGCGGGATTTAGCGAGGAGCCAGCTTGCAGGGATGGACAATTCCGCCATCCCATCTAACTGGCAGGGTTCTTTCTAAACGATTGGAAATTTGCGATATTTATGAGGCTTTATAATAGCCCGGATGGCGGAATTGGTAGACGCGCTGGTCTCAAACACCAGTGGCAGCAATGCTGTGTGGGTTCAAGTCCCACTCCGGGTACAAT
>CAZOZU010000274.1:0-3683 GCA_964584355.1 uncultured Rikenellaceae bacterium | reverse complement strand
GGGAAAAGGATAAGGTAATCCTTATCCTGCAGGAGGTTCAGAAGAAGCTTAATTACCTTCCTTCTGAAGCTCTCCGACATATATGCAGTGTAACTGATATTACTCCCGGCCAGTTGTCTGGCGTATCAACCTTTTATTCACAGTTCAGACATATGCCTGTAGGAAAACATATAGTGAAGGTCTGTTCGGGAACTGCATGTCATGTAAAGGGATCACAGCTTATTGCAGAGGCATTTCAAAGAGAACTTAAAATTGACGATGACCATAATGTATCGGCTGATAGTCTATTTTCAATTGAGGAGGTTGCCTGTCTGGGGTGTTGTACATTAGCCCCTGTGGTACAGATAGATGGAAAAACCTATGGTCATGTTAAACCTAATATGACAGGTGAAATAATAAAAGATTTTCTTACATCACACAGCCGGGAACCACAGATCAGGAGAGAGGGAGATGGAGATGAGCTTGAAGCTGAAGTAAGGATAGGATTAGGCTCATGCTGTGTTGCCGGAGGAAGTAAAGAGATTCTCTCAAATCTTATTGAAGTGAAGGAGGGTTATGATCTCAATATTAAGCTCAAACCTGTAGGCTGTGTAGGAGTCTGTAACCAGACACCACTTCTGGAAATTGTTACAAAAGGCGACATTCGTCACAGATATACAAATGTCAGGAAGGAACAGGTTGAAGAGATACTGTTGAAGCATATTAAACCGGTCTCATTAAACAAAAAGATAATATATAAGTTAAATGATCTTGCAGATTCTTTTGTGACAGATGAAAAAAGCCAAAGCCCGATCAACCTGCCCCGTGACACAAGAGAAAAATATCTTAATAACTTTCTGAAGAAGCAGATACACCTGGCAACCCTGCATAGTGGTATCCTCTCCCCTGATTCTTACGAAGAATACTCTATGCTGGGAGGTTTTGGGGCCTTTAAAAAAGCACTCCACTTATCAGATCCCTCAGAAGTGATTGATATAATTCTCAATAGTGGCTTAAGAGGTCGTGGTGGTGCTGGATTTCTGACAGGGAGAAAATGGAAGATATTGTCTGAAGCATCAGGAAGTCTTAAATATGTTGTTTGTAACGGTGATGAGGGTGATCCGGGAGCTTTCATGGATAGAATGCTTCTTGAATCGTTCCCATACAGGATAATTGAAGGAATGCTGATAGCCGGTTATGCTACAGGTGCACGAGAAGGGATCTTTTATATCAGGGCTGAATATCCTCTGGCTGTAGCAAGGGTAAGAAATGCTATAAACGACTGTTATGAAAATGGAATCCTGGGGGAAAATATCTATAATTCATCATTTTCTTTCGACCTAAGGATATTTGAAGGTGCAGGTGCCTTCGTGTGCGGCGAGGAGACTGCGCTGATCGCCTCACTTGAAGGTAAAAGGGGTACTCCACATATCAGGCCTCCCTATCCTGCGACAAAAGGATTCAGGGATAAACCGACACTGGTGAATAATGTAGAAACATTTTCCCTGGTCCCATGGATAATAAATAACGGAAGTAAAGCATTCAGTGAAATCGGGACTGAGAAGAGTAAGGGAACAAAGGTATTTGCACTGGCAGGCAAGATATCGAAAGGAGGACTTATTGAAGTACCTATGGGAATAACCATAAGAGAAATTGTTGAACAGATCGGAGATGGTGTCAGGGAGGGAAGAAAATTCAAAGCTGTTCAGATAGGCGGGCCTTCAGGGGGATGCATACCTGCCAGTATGGCCGATACTGCCATTGATTATGAGAAACTTACGGAAATGGGCGCAATGATGGGCTCCGGAGGTATGGTGGTCCTGGATGATACCGATTGTATAATAGATATTGCCAAGTACTTCCTGACATTCACACATAAACAATCATGTGGAAAATGCACATTCTGTAGGATTGGAACAAAACGGATGCTTGATATTATTACCAGATTGAGTGAAGGAAAAGCATCACTGGATGAAATAGATGAACTGGAACAATTATGCCATGATGTTAAAAACGGAAGTCTGTGCGGACTTGGTAAAACCGCACCAAATCCTGTACTTACAGGATTGAAGTATTTCAGATCAGAATATGAAGCTCATACCAAGGGATATTGCCCCGCTAAAAAATGCAGGGACTTGATCAAATATGTAATAAATGATAATTGTACAGGATGTACGAAATGCTTCCAGGAGTGTCCTGTTGGTGCAATTGAATTTAAACCTTACGAGAAGCATGAAATAGACCAGGAGTTGTGTACGAAATGTGATAACTGCAGGATTGTATGTCCTGAAGATGCTGTTGAAATAGTAAATATCAATGATGATAAAGATCAGGATAGATAATATCGAAATAGAAGCTGAAGAGGGTCAGACAATACTGAATGCTGCTAAAAAGGCAGGAATTCATATTCCCACACTTTGTCATAAAGAGGGAATTAAACCTTATTCGTCATGCATGGTGTGTATGGTAAGGAATTCAAAAGCAAATAGTTATATTCCATCATGTTCATCATTAGTTCAGGATGGTATGGAAATAGATGCTTCTGGGGAGGATGTAAGGACATTAAGAAAAAAAGCTGTGGAATTATTGTTATCAGAACACAGGGCCGAATGTGAAGCACCATGCCGTATTGTGTGTCCTGCCGGTTATAATATACCTCTGATGAACAGGTTACTGCAATCAGGAAAAGTAGAGGAAGCAATTGAGCTGGCCAGGTCTGAAGTAACAACACCTGAAATACACTGTATTGAGTGTTCAGGGTATTGCGAAAATGCATGCCGCAGGAAGAAAATTGATGAACCAGTATCAATACGTAATATAATGCTGTTTGTTTCACAAAGTATCAATAAAGATAAAACAGTTCAAGATATTGGAAATAAGGATGATAAAAATGCTGTGGAACAAGGCGGGGGAAAAATTATAAACCCGATACGGAAACAATTTTCTTCAAGAATAGGGAAAATTGAGGTTGAAGAACTAAGAGAGTGGTTAAAGGAGTGTACAGGAAATGGAAGCCGCCACAGGGAGATAGATAATTTTAAGACAGCAGGTATGGAGGCAGATAATTGTATGCATTGTGATTGCCGTGCGGCTGGAGATTGCAGGCTCAGAGATGTTGCTGTAGAATTAGGAATAAAAGATCCTTCAGGTAAACTGGTAAATGCGCATATAGAAAAAAAGATAAATCGCAAAACCGGCCTGATTTTTGAAAATGCTAAGTGTATAAAATGTGGTCTTTGTGTCAGGGTATGTGAGGATAGCAGTAATGAACCCGCCCTCTGTTTTATAAACAGGGGATTTATCTCAATGATCTCAGAGCCTTTGACAGAAGGATTTGAAGACATTCTTAAAACAAAAGCAGATATCTGTGTTGAAGTATGTCCAACCGGAGCATTGAGTATGTTTAAGTAACATACTGTTTATGAAATATATATATGTAATACTATTTGGGTTTTTACTGAATCCCATGATATTTTGTCAGGTTTCGGATATAAGCTGGCCTGTTTTCAGGGGTAACAGTGATCTTTCAGGAAATACGAATCATGAATTCACGACTGCTCCAACTTTAATATGGAGTCTTGCAACTGATGTCAGGACAAAATCATCACCCGTATTAAGTGATGGAGTTATTTATTTCGGAAATGACAAGGGAACTCTTTACGCCATAAGTGAAGAGGGAACAATACTCTGGCGTTTTCAGACTG